>JAGWJU010000164.1 GCA_028865585.1 Elusimicrobiota bacterium
AGCGCCCTTGGCTTACGGTCAGACTTTTCTGGATGAGTCTCTCGTGGATAAAACGCAGGGCGGCCAAGCGGCCGCCGTTTCCATCAATGGCACCCTGGACGCCGCGGTACTCAACCGCGACGGCCAAGGGGTCAAATACTATCAGGGCTCGGACGCGGTGGAAAAAGCGGCGAAGACATGGATTATGGCGGGCGTGGCCATGAAAGGGGAAAACGCCGCGGTTGAGAACGGCGGCCAAGTGAAAACCAACTACCGTCTGGACTATTACGAGGATCCAGCCACCAAGCTGCCGGTCGAGCTCAGCGAACGCTACGTGCGAGACCGGGTCGAACACGACAAGCACAGCCTCTTCTACCGCGAGCATTGGGGTTTCATGCCGCAGAACTGGTTCAGCTTGGTCATGAATGTCCCGGATCAGATTATCGGCACCCCCATCGAGCTGGCCGGGCGGGATCCGAACCGGCAGCATTATCTGGGGCGCGTCAATATGAACCACAGTGAGGGCGGGGAAACCCAGCATCACGGATTTTTCCGCAGCGCCCTGGGCTTCGTGGATGTCCTCGACCTATTGCCGGACCCGGTGAAGATTTACGACGATCCGAGCCAGTTCCCGACGCAGTCCCGGATCAGTTCGCCCGTCATGCCGGGTCAAGATGTCTACTCCAAGTCCCTGCGCAATCCCAAAGACGGTGAGAACGTTCATTTCGGCGCCAAGGCCGTGGCCCAGGGCTTGCGCTACTCCCTGGAGGATTTAACCGACGTCCAGCAGCAGACGCTGAGCTACTTCCGAGGCGGCTACGAGGATTTGATCATCAGCCGCATGCGGGGACGCGACGGGACGTATGAGGAATCCCAAAGGACGGCCCGCAGCGGCGCAGGCGCCATCAAGGACAAGTTGGAAAATCAAGGCGCCGACGATGAGGCCTACGATCCGCTCGCGGCGGCGGACGCCCGTTCGGCGATGAACGGCGTTACGGAGACGGCCAGCCCAGACAATGTCTTGACGGAGAAGGTTGAGAGGGACGTCAAGGTCAGACTCGGCGCCCAGCAGTACGAGCAGGCGTCCAAGGGTTTTGATGCTTATTCCGCCGACATGAATAAGGCCATCAGCCAAGCGAAAGGCGGCGAGGGTAAAAAGCTTGCGGATTCGTTGAGCGCAGGGCAAGCGGCTTTGAAGGAAGCCTTGATTGTCCGAGATCGCGCGCAGGCGAGTCTAGACGAGACTTGGTCCCGGTATCATGCGATAGAATCTCGAATGGAAACGGAAGATGCCGTGGATCGCGGGATCGTCCTGTGGCAGAAGCGGGTCGACGACTTGGCGGCGCAGCTCAAGGCGGCGCAAGCCCAGGTCAACGCCCTTGCAAAGGATCTTCAGCAAGCCGTTTCCCGCACGGCCGCAGGCGCAAGCCCGACTCCCTCAAAAGTCGCCGCGGCGCCGTCCCCTGCGCGGTCCAGGGTGCCGATCTGGCCGTGGGTGTTTTTCTTGGGGGGGCTCATCAGCCTTTTGGCGGCGGCGTGGGAAGCCTTGCGCCTTAGAATTCTGCACGCCAAACGTATTGACTAAAGCCGCAACTTCCACTATCCTTAAAGTGGATTAAGCCATGTCATGGCTTCGCTCAGGTATTTTTCGTCGCTTCCTTCTAGTCATGGGTGCTTTGTCCCTGCTTCCCGTGGCCTTGCTGGGCTATCACCTCGTTGATTTGAGCCGCGTCGGCATCCAAAACTCCGTTCTGGAACTGCAGACCAAGCTCGCCGAAAAGCTGTCCCAGCAGGTGGACGACTACTTCAACGCCGCCAATTCCAACATTTCCTTTGCCCTGTCGGCCTTGAACGGCAGCATGCCCTGGAGCGATAAGCAGGCTCTTTTGGAAGATCTGGTTGAAACCAACGCCGGAATCCAGAAAATATCGATGCTGAATCCCGCGGGCCGAGAGATCGTCAAGATCTGCGGACCTTCTCTCCCGTGCGGGAAGAACCTTGTGTCCTATGGCGACGAGAAAGGCTTCGTGAAGTTCCGCAAAACGGGGTCGAGGACCGTCTCGCTTCTGACGGGGGAAGGCGAGCCTGCCCTGTGCTTCTACATTCCTTTGAACAAAAGCGTCATCGCGCGGATTCTTATGTCCCTGGAGACTCTCGCTACGCGCATTACCTCCGAAACGGTGAACGGAACGGGTTTCGCTGTGATGGTCGACTCCAAGGGCAAGCCGCTTTTCTACCCCTCCGGGAGGCTTTCCAAGACGGACGTGGAGTCCTTTCATTCCTGGCCCATCGTGGCCGACGCTCTTCAGGCGACCAGCGTCGGCTCCAGCGAGTTCAGCGACGCCGCCGGAATTAAATACGTCGGCGCCTATGCGCCGGTGGCCTCCATCGGCGGAGCCGTCATCATCCTCCAGCCGTGGCGCGACGCCTATGCCTCCGCCATCCGCATGAAGCAGGACGCGATGAGCGCCGTGGCGCTGGTCCTCGTCTTCTGTCTTTTGGCCGCTTTTTTCCTGGCGCGGCGCCTGACCCGGCCGCTTTTGACGCTGACGCGGGCCGCCGAAGCGGTTTCTTCCGGGGACTTCCAGACCAAGGTCGCTGTTGGAACCAAAGACGAGCTTCAGGAATTGGCCGAGACTTTCAACACGATGACCGAGAAGCTCCGGCATTACTCTGATTTGCAGATCGACCGGATCATCGCCGAGGAAGGCAAGAGAAACGCCCTGCTCTTCTCCATCGACGAGGCGATTTTGATGCTGGATCGGGAGGGCCGCGTCCTGCTGGCCAACCGCCGCGTCTTCGAACTGTTCGGACTTCCGCCGGACGCGCTTATCGAGGGCAAGACCTTGGCGGAGGCATTCCCCGAATCGCCGTTGAGAGACGCGGCCGCCGCCGCGGCGCAAAAGCCGCGAGCCGATTTCTTCAAGGACTTGAATCTGTCTACCAAGAACAAGCACAGCTCCCTGCGCGTGGGCGCGCAGCCCGTGGTGAACTCCCAGGGCCAGTCCCATTTGGGCGTCATCGTCGCCATCCGCGACATCACTTTGGAAAAAGAACTCGACAAGATGAAGGAGGAATTCCTTCACAGCATCACGCACGATCTCCGCAACCCGCTGGGTTCGGCCATCGGCTTCCTGGATCTTTTACTCAAAGGAACCGCGGGCGTTTTGACCCCGCCCCAGGCCAATATGGTATCGTCGGTCAAGCGTTCCTCGAGCCGCCTGATGGGCATGGTCAATAATATCCTGGATATCGCCAAGATGGAAGCGGGAAAAATCCGGCTTCAGCTTAAGCCCATTTCCTTGGCGGGCATCGCGAGCCGCTCTATCGCGACTTTGGAATCTTTGGCCCTCAATAAGCGCATCCAGGTTGAATTGGCCGCGGCTGAAGAGTACACCGCGGACGTCGACGGCGACTTGTTGGAGCGTGTCTTCACCAATCTTCTCGGCAATGCGATCAAGTACACTCCGGAGGGGGGGGATATCGTCGTCTCCATTAAGGACGACGGGCCTTCATTTACCTGCTGCGTCGCGGACAGCGGAGAGGGGATCCCGCCGGAATATTTGGGGCGCATCTTTACGAAGTTCGAGCAGGTGACCGGGCAGCGGAAGGGCGGCACTGGGCTTGGGCTGACCATCTCGAAGTTTTTCGTCGAAGCCCACCGGGGGAAAATCTGGGTTGAATCGGAAGTCGGCAAAGGCGCACGTTTTTACTTCACGATCCCCAGGGGGTTGGCTTTGGACGCGGAGGGAAACGTCGTGGTCAATGTTTCCCGGACGGAGAGCGTCTCTTGACGGCTTTGCGCCGCGCCGTCTTTCGCGCCGCCCCTTGCTTGCTTGCCTGTTGCCTGCTATTGGGGTTGGGAGTTTTTGCGCCCGGAAGAGAGGTTTTTCAGAAGGTCGTCGTGCGGCCGGGCGATACCTTATGGGGCATCGCGCAGACTTATCTTAA
>JAGWJU010000165.1 GCA_028865585.1 Elusimicrobiota bacterium
ATTTCCGGAAGCCCCGTGGCCTTCATGTAGGGGCACAGCCGGCACATGGGAATGAATTTTTTTCCGGGAAAGCGCGAACGCGCCAAATCGCCGAAGCCGCACTCGGTCACCAGCATGTAGGACCGGGCCTTGGTACGCCCGACGTAGTCCATCATGCCACCCGTGCCGCCGACGAAGTCCACGGCCTCGACCAAGCCCGGGCTGCACTCCGCATGAGCCAAAATCTTGACTCCGGGATACATGCGGCGGTAGAGCGCCACCGAATCCGCGTCGAAATTCTCGTGCACGATGCAGCGGCCCCTCCAGATAATGAGTTCGGAGCCGATCTTTTTACCCAGGGCCTTGGCGAGGTTGCGCCCCATGAGCTCGTCCGGGATGAAGACGACCTTGGAGTGCTCCAAAAAAAGCTTGGATAAAATCTTCTCCGCATTGGCGCTGGTCACCACCACGTCCGTCTCGGCTTTGACCGCGGCCGATGTGTTGATGTAGGTCGCGACCGGCGCGCCGGGGTGCTCCCTCTTCAAAGCGCGCACCTGCGCCGGCGTGATGCTCTCGGCCA
This sequence comes from Elusimicrobiota bacterium, assembly GCA_028865585.1. Lineage (GTDB taxonomy): Bacteria > Elusimicrobiota > Elusimicrobia > UBA1565 > UBA9628 > JAGWJU01. The sequence continues at coordinate 560 of JAGWJU010000165.1, forward strand.
GCGAGCAGCCGGCCTCGGGCGCGGGAAGAAGAACGGTCTTGTCCGGGCTCAGGATTTTGGCGGTCTCCGCCATGAAGCGCACGCCGCAGAACACAACGCGTTCGGCCTTGGACTCGGCGCAGAGCCGCGAAAGCTTGTAGGAGTCGCCCACGAAGTCGGCCACCCCGTGGATGACTTCGGCGCGCTGGTAGACGTGCGCGGGGATGACCGCGTTTTTTATCTTTTTGAGCCGGTTGATTTTCCAGGCAAGTTCGGCCGCGCGCGTAATCTCGTCCTCGCCGTAGCCCAGGTCCGCCAAGCCCGCCTCGAAGAGGCGCTCGGCCTCCGTGGCCAGCTCCCCGCTGGTCGGGGAGCCGATGGACGCCGTCGCTGCCATGAATTTAAGCCGCCTTCATCTCAGGAAAATTGGTGTAAACGCCGTCGACGCCCAGGCGCCTCATCCGGGCCAGCGTCTTGGCGTCGTTGACAGTATAGACAAAAATCTTGAGCCCGCGCTCGTGCGCCGAGCGCACGCGGCGCGCCGTGGCCTGGCGCACGCTTACGTTGAGGCTCTCCGCGCGCAAAGCGGCCGTCTCGCGCCAAACCATGGGAAGCAGCGCCGGCCCAAGAAGATAGCCGATTCTGGCCTTGGGAGAAATTTTTCGCACTCGCTTTAAGGCCGCGTGATCGAAGCTCGACACCATCGTCCAGTCCCAGGCGCCGCGCTCATCCAGAATCCGCGCCGCGCGCTCCTCGATGCCCGGGTACTTGCCGCTCCCGGCCTTGAGTTCGACGTGCACCTGAGCGCGGCCGCGGGCGAGATCGAGGATCTCCTCAAGCAAGGGGACGCGCTCCCCGTGAAAGCGGGGCGAGAACCACCCCCCCACGTCCACGGCGCCCAACTCGCTCCAGGTCATGGCGGCGACGCGGCGGCGCTTGCCGGCCACGCGTTTTAAATTCCAGTCATGGAGGACGGCCAAGCGGCCGTCCTTGGTCTGGTGGACGTCCAGCTCCAGGGCCTTGGCGCCGGCGGCCAGCGCCATGCGGAAAGCCGCCATGGTGTTCTCCGGGGCCTTGCCGCTGTAGCCCCGGTGCGCGATCAAGAGCATCGCGCAAGCCTCTCCTCGAACGCGCCGCAGACGTCGTCCGGCACGCTCACGCCCAGGGAGGCGTCGCGGCCGCTGCCGGGGCCGTGGAAATCCGTCCCGCCGGTCACCAAAAGACCCAGCGCCTTGGCCATTTCCGCGAAGCGGCGCGTTTGCGAGGGACGATGCGCGGCGTAGCGGGCTTCGATGCCCTCCAGGCCCATCTCGATCCACTCCGGCAGGCGCTCCTCGCACTTGGAAACCGTCTTGGGATGCGCCAGGACGGCGAACCCCCCGAACTCGCGGATAAGGCCGATGGCGTCCTCCACCCCGGGGCCGCGCGGCTCCACGTAGCCGGGCTTGCCGCTCGATAAAAACCGCTCGAACGCCTCGCTGCGGTTTTTCACGACGCCCTTGCGCCTCAAGGCGTCCGCGATGTGCGGGCGGCCCACGGTCTCCTTCGCCAAGGACTCGACGTCTTCCCAGGAGATGTCCAACCCCAACCCGCGCAGGCGTTCGACGATCTCGCGGGCCCGGAGCACGCGCCGCTGCCGCCACTCGGCCAGGCGCGCGGTAAAAGCCGGATCCGCGCGGCGCAGGCCGTAGCCCAGGATGTGCACCTGATCGCGCTCGCGGGTGTTGATCTCGACGCCGCACGCGGCGCGCACGCCCAGCGCCGCGGCTTCCCGCTCGAACTCCTCGGCGCCCGCCGCGGTGTCGTGATCCATGAGCCAAACGAAATCGACGCCCGCATCTTTGGCGCGGCGCGCGACCTCGGCCGGCGAGGACGTGCCGTCCGAATAGGTGGAATGCGTGTGCAGATCGAAGACTTTCAGGGCTAGACGGTGACGACTTCCTTGATTTCCGGGGCTTCCGCGCGCACCGCGCGCTCGACGCCGCCCTTCAAGGTCACCAAAGAACTGGGGCAGCTGCCGCAGGCGCCGTGCAAAGACACCTCCACGATGCCGGTGTCCTCGTGCACCGCTACGAGGGAAATATCCCCGCCGTCCGACTGGATGTAGGGGCGCACGCGGGAAATCGCCTTCTCCACCTTTTCCTTCACCGTCAGTGCGGGCGCGTCGTCCATTGCATGCCTCCCAAAGCCTCCGCCGTTGCGGCGCCGCAGGCGGCGGGCTTTTCTTCCATGATTTGATCCAGCGTCACGCCGTCCAAATAAGACTCGACGAGCGCCGCGAGCTTGCGCCAGACCGGAGAAATGGCGCAGCGGCTCTGGTGGCGGCAGTCGCGTTCGCCGCTTTCATACTTCTCGCAGACGTCCTCAAAAATTCGGCCCTCCACCGCGCGCACGATTCGGCCCAGCGTCACGCTCCGCGGCGGACCAGAGAGAGCGTAGCCTCCCCCCTGCCCCCGTCGGCTCTCCACCAGCCCCGCGCGCTTGAGCTTGAGCAAAATCTGGTTGACGTAGTCCGCGGGAATGTTTTCGAGGGCGGAGAGGCGATCCGCGGACACGGAGGCCTCATCCTTGGCGCGGGCCAGGACCGTCATGAGCCGTGCGGCGTATTCGGTCGAGCTGCTGATTCTCATGGACTCCCCTTAATAAATTCCCATCTGATCTTTGGCTTCTTCGCTGGCCATCACCCTCGGATCCCACGGCGGCTCGAAGCTCAGATCCACGTCCACGTCGCGCACGCCGGGAATTTTGGCCACGGCGCCGTGGACCATGGCCAGCAGCATGGGCCCGTAGGGGCAGGCCGGCGAAGTCAGGCTCATGCGCACCACGACCGAGGCGCCGTCCCGCTCCGAACCTTTGATTTCGGCCCCATAGACCAGCCCCAGATCGACGATGCTGACGCGGATTTCCGGATCGAACACCGGCTGCAGGGCTTCTCCGACCTGCTTGAAATTCACCCCCGCAGGCGGCGCGGACGGCCGGGAAGTTTTCTCGGGCATCACGCGCCCTCCTTGAACTCGCTTTTGCCGCGGGCGGAAAGGCCCTGCGCCACGGTGTTCCAGGCCAAGGTCGCGCACTTGATGCGCGTGGGAAACCGCCGGACGCCCTCCAAGGCCCTGGCCGCCTCCAAATCCTCCGGCAGGCTCTCGGGCGCGGCTTTGGAGAGCATCATGTCCTTGAACGCGGAGACCAAGGACAGCGCGTCTTGGACGCTTTTGCCCTCCAGCGACTCGGCCATGATGGCGGAGGACGCCTGGCTGATGACGCAGCCGTGCCCCGTGAAGCGGATTTGGGAGATGCTCCCGTCGCCGCCTTTTTTCATGGTAATCTCAAGCTCGTCGCCGCAGACCGGATTGATGCCGTGGGAATAAAAATCGCTGGCG
>JAGWJU010000166.1 GCA_028865585.1 Elusimicrobiota bacterium
GCCCATGCGGCCGTCCGAAGAGTACATGCTCTCGACCCAGGGCCGTGCGAGCCTGCTGGGCATCGGCATGGAGTGGCTCCTTCCCATCGCCGTCATCATGTCGGCCCTGGAACTCGGGCTGCGGGCCGCGGGCGCTTCGGGCGTCCACCAGGCCGTTTTCGTAGCCACCGCGCTGGGCTGGGGCACGGCCATGTTCTGGTACATGCACGACGCCATGCACTTGAAGCGCTTCTGGATGGAAAAAAATTCACTTTTAAGCCGCTGGTTTCTGCGCGCCCGCAAGCGGCACGACATCCACCATATGCGCATCGCGGACTCGGGGCTCATGAACCGCAATTTCGGGATCTGCTTTTTCCTCTTCGACCGGCTGTTCGGCACCTTGCAGGCCGAGCACGAGACGTTCAATCGCCCGGGCTATGCGGCGGCCAAGCGGCGGTTCGCCTATCTCTACGAGATATACAACGCGCGCGGCGGCCGTCAAAAAGCGGCCTACTAAGCCGGAAGGCCGCGCCCCTGAATTTATGCCCAACGCCACCGCGCCCGACTCGCTGGAACGCATCGGAGGCGAGGCTCTGCGCGTGCGCTGGCAGGACGGCCACGTGAGCCTCTATCCCGCCAGATACCTGCGCCAGCGCTGTCCGTGCGCCGGCTGCGTGGACGAACTTTCCGGCGCGCGGACTCTGGCGCCCGAGAGCGTTCCGGGAGACGTGCGCGCTGTGGGCGCCGGCTTGGTGGGCAACTATGCCGTGAGCTTTTCCTTTTCAGACGGTCACGGATCGGGAATATACACCTTCGAGGCGCTGAGGCGCTTGTGTCCCTGCGCCGAATGCGCCGCGGAAATCGGAGCGCGGCGGCCATGAGCGGCGGATACAAGACCATCATCGAGCCTTTCAAGATTAAGTGCGTCGAGCCGTTGGGATTTACGGAGCCGGCGGAGCGGGAGGACGTCTTGCGCCGCGCGGGCTACAACCTCTTCAACATCCCGGCCGACAAGGTTCTCGTCGATTTGCTCACCGACTCCGGCACCTCGGCCATGTCCGCGGAGCAATGGAGCGCGGTCATGCGCGGCGACGAGTCCTATGCCGGAGCCAAGAGCTTCTTCCGCTTCGAGGCGGCCGTGCGGGACTTGACGGGCTACGCGCACGTGCTGCCCGCGCATCAGGGCCGCGCCGCGGAGAGAATCTTGATGGGAGTCATCGCGGGGCCGGGCAAGACCGTCATCTCCAACTCCCATTTCGACACGACCCGCGCCAACGTGGAAGCCGCGGGCGCCCAGGCGCTGGATTTGCCCGCGCCCGGCGCGCTGGAGTTCGGGCAAAGCGCCCCGTTTAAGGGCGACATGGACGTCGCGGCCCTGGAGAAGGAAATCCGCAAGCGAGGCGCGGCCGCTATCCCTCTCATCATCATGACGGTGACCAATAATTCCCTGGGCGGCCAGCCGGCGTCCTTGAAGAACCTGCACGAGGTTTCAGAGGTCGCCCGCGCGCACAAGATTCCGCTCTTCTTGGACGCCGCGCGCTTCGCGGAGAACGCCTACTTCATCAAGCTGCGGGAGAAGGGCCAGGAGAACCGCAGCGCCCGCGACATCGCGCGCGAGATGTTCTCCTGCGCGTCCGGCTGCCTTATGAGCGCCAAGAAAGACGCCCTGGTCAACATCGGCGGATTCTTGGCGCTCAATGACGACGAGTGGGCGCGCGCGGCGAGGGCGCTGCTGATTTTGGGCGAGGGCTTCTCCACCTACGGAGGCTTGGCCGGCCGCGATTTGGAGGCCATAGCCCAAGGACTTTCGGAGATCCTCGATGAAAAGTATCTCTCCTACCGCCTGCGCTCGGTCGAATATCTGGGCGAAGGGCTGCGCCGGGCCGGCGTTCCCATCGTGGAGCCTCCGGGAGGCCATGCCGTCTACGTGGACGCCCGGCGCTTTTTGCCGCACATCCCTCCCGCGCGCTATCCGGCCCAGGCCCTCGCGTGCGAACTTTACCGGCTGGCCGGCATCCGGTCGGTCGAAATCGGCTCGCTGATGTTCGGGCAGGAGGGGCCGGGAGGGTTCGTCCCCGCGCCCATGGAACTCGTGCGCTTGGCCGTGCCGCGGCGGGTCTACACGCAGAGCCACATCGATTTCGTCATCGAGGTCTTCACGGACTTGGCTCGCCGGCGCAAGGACGTCCGCGGTTTGCGCGTGGTCGAGAATCCCCGCGTTCTGCGCCATTTTACGGCTCGTCTCGAGCCTGTCCCGGCCTGATGGAAGAAGCCGCCGGAAAGATCCTCATCGTCACCACCGATCGCGCTCTGGCATCGGAGGCTTTATCCCTATTCGCACCTAAGGGCGCCGAAGTTCTGGTTGCGGCTAATCTCGCCGGAGCCCAGTCGCGGATTTCCTCCGAAAAGATTCTTGGCGTCATCGTGGACGCGGCGCGCATCGGCGCCGCGGAAAGAAACGGGCTGAGTCAGATTCAGACCCAGAAGAATCTCCCGCTTTTCATCTTGGAAACATTGGGCACGCTCTCCCCGCTGGAGACGTCGTCCTTGCGGCGCCTGCCCTGGCCGTTGCCTCAAGGGTTCTCGGATCTCGTGCGCACCGCGGCCAAGCCCGTCATTTTTCTGGCGGATCAAACCATGTTTGCCAGCCGCGCCCTGCAGATTCTGCTGCAGCAGGCGGGCCTGCAGCCGCTCATCTTGGACTCGACCGTCGGTTTGGGCGAGACGATGACCGCGACGCCCACCCGGACCAAAAGTTTTTGGGAAAAATTGACGGGCTCGGGCGGCGCAGAAGAGAGCGAAGAGCGGCCCCGCGTCGCAGTGGCGCAATTCGCGGGCGACTTGAATGCCGCCGCTGCTTTCGACGCGCGCCTGCGCCAGGCGCTTCCCAACGCGGCCTGCTATCACGTCTCGGGGGTCGAGGCGATACGCGCCGCCGCCGTAGCCCTGCAGGAACGGCGTCCGGCCATTTTGCTGCGCGAGGACATCCGCCGCATCCCGGCCCTTCTCTTCGGAGGTGAAACCTCGGCGCGGCCCCGCCCGGAGCGGGGCGCCCGGATCCTCCTGGTCGACAACTACAAGCCTTCTCTCGATTCTCTGGCCCAGGCCCTGGCGGCGGCCAAGTACGAGGTCGCGGCCACGATGGACGGCAACCAAGCCCTGGCCGCGGCGCAAAAGCCCGGCAGCTTCCACTTGGCCGTCATCGGCGCGGCCTTGGCTTACACCCAGCGCACGGGCGCGGACCTGGCCCTGGCCTTGCGCGAGCGGGATCCCGATTTGCGCATCATCTTCATGGTCGATCAATACCCTCTGCAATCCGCGCTCAAGGGCATGAGCCAAGTCGTCGAGCTGGGCTTGGACGACGCGCTCCTGAAGCCCGTCGAGTCTTCGCGCCTCATCTTCTCCGTGCAGCGCGCGCTCGAGAGGCGCTTCCTGATTATGGAGAACGCCCGGCTTTTGAAGGAAGTCCAGGAGTCCAACCGCCAGCTGGCGCAGATCAACGCCTTCCAGAAAAAATTCTTCGCCATGGTGGCGCACGACGTCAAGAACCCCCTGACCGCGATTTTGGGCTACGCCGAAATCCTTCAATCCAAGCTTTCCGACCGGCCCTCCGAACTCAAGAGCGCCTCGCACGTCTACTCCGCAGCCAAGACTTTAAACGTGCTCATTTCTGATTTGGTCGATCTGGCCGCCATCGAGTCGGGCAAGCTGCGGGTGACCCTGGCGCCCATGGATTTGGCCGCCGTGGTCGCCGACGTCCGCTCCCGCATCGAAATTACCGCCGCGCAGCGAAAAATCATCTTCGGGGTCGAGATGCCGCCGGCCCTGCCGGCGCTTGTGGGAGACGCCTCGCGCATCGGGCAGGTCATCCAGAACCTCTGCACCAACGCCATCCAGTACACCAAGGA
>JAGWJU010000167.1 GCA_028865585.1 Elusimicrobiota bacterium
TTGCGCCATGGGAGAAACCGGCTCCGGGCGCGCCGCCGAACGCAAAGCCAGGGACCTGCCTCTGCCCGAGACCGTGGAGGAAAGCGCATGATCGGATTCTTGCGGCGCTATCAGAAATCCCTCTTCATCATCTCCATCGGCATCCTGCTCATCGGCATTTTCGTCGGACTGGGAGGCTATCTCCTTTCCTCCAACGACATGAGCGAAGCCGTCGCCTCCGTGGGCTCGACCAAGATCCCCTACTCGCGTTTCGTCAGCAGCCTTAATCAGTACGAGGACGCGCTCAGCAGCAAGGGCGTAACCCCCACGGACGATCAGCTTGCGAAAATCAAGCAGGATCTTCTGCGGGACATGATCGTCAACGCGCTTTTGGCCCAACAGGCCAAAAAAATGGGGCTCAAGGTGACCGACGAGCAGCTTGCCGTCGACATCGAGAACACTCCGGCTTTCCAGAACAACGGATCGTTCAACCAGGACATCTATTTCCAGGCGGTGCGAAGCGTTTTCCATGAAAGCCCCCAGCAGTACGAGACGCAGCGCCGCAGCGCCCTCCTGGCGGCGCAGTTCAAGCAGATGGTTTACGAGAGCGCCAAGTTGACCCCAGAGGAAATCAAGTCCTCCTACGCCGCCGCGCACAAGGGCTCCGTGCGCAAGTTCGCCAAGGACGGCCGGGCCTTCGCCGCGCAGCTGCAGCAGCAGCGGGCGCTGGACCTCATCAATTTCTACCTGAGGCAAATTGTCCCCCAAGTTCAAATACGGACCTATCTTAAACAGCGGGAAGAAGGGACCTGAGCGGCGGCATGAGTTCCATCCTTGTCGTCGGTTCAGTCGCTTTGGATTCGGTTAAAACCCCCGAGGGCGAAAGCAAGAACGCCCTGGGCGGCTCGGCGGTCTATTTCTCCCTCGCCGCGAGGCTTTTCGCCCAAGTCTCCATGGTCGGCGTCGTGGGTCAGGACTTTCCTGCGGCGCACCGCCAAATGCTCTCCGAGCGGGGCGTGGACCTTTCCGGTCTCAAGGAAACCGCGGGGGAGACGTTCCGCTGGGTAGGCGAGTTTGACCGAGACTTGAGCGACGCTAAAACGCTCGAAACGCACCTCAACGTCTTCCGAACCTTTCGCCCCGCCCTGAGCTCCGCCCACCGCAAAAGCCGCGCCGTTTTCCTGGCCAACATCGATCCGGACATCCAGGCCGACGTCCTCGATCAAATGGAGAGCCCCTCCATCGTCGCCTGCGACACGATGAACTACTGGATTAACTCCAAGCCAGAGGCGCTTAAGAAGCTCTTGGGCCGGGTCCATATCTTCTTCGCCAACGAAGAGGAGGCCAAGAAGCTGACAAATCAAGTAAACCTCTTTTGCGCCGCCCGCCTCATCTCCGAGTGGGGCCCCTCTATCGTGGTCATCAAAAAGGGGGAGCACGGCGTGGTCTTAAAGGCGGGGCGGCGGCTTCTGGCCTTCCCGGCGTTTCCCATGGAAACCCTTAAAGACCCCACCGGAGCCGGCGATTCCTTCGCCGGCGGATTCATGGGCTGCCTCATGGCCGGCGGCGGCGCCGCGGATGAGGACTCCCTGAAGCGCGCCGCCCTCTACGGGACGATTCTCGCCTCATTCGACATCGAGGAGTTCAGCACGCGCCGCCTGGAGCGCGTTTCGCGCAAAGACGTGGAAGAGCGTCTGGCTGACTTCCTCGGCCGCCTCGGCGTCCGCACGGGCGCTCTCTTGGACGCCGCGTAAGCTGCGCGGGGCCCGCCCCGATGATCGAAATTTCAGGCTTGACCAAGACTTTCGGGCCGGTCAGGGCAGTTGACGATCTAACCCTTAACGTGGCCCCCGGCGAAATCTTCGGGTTCCTCGGACCCAACGGCGCCGGCAAGACCACAACGGTCAAAATCATGACCGGGCTTCTGCGCCCCAATCTCGGGCGCGTCGCCATCTGCGGCCATGACGTGGGAAAAGAGCCCTTGGCCGCCAAGCGCTCCGCGGCCCTGGTGCCGGACGAACCTTACGTCTATCCCAAACTCACGGGCGTCGAGTATCTGCGCTTCGCGGCCGAAATCCACGGCGTAAGCCTCGAAGAGCAGCGGCGGCGCATCCCGGAGCTCCTGGAAATGTTCGAACTCTCTTCCCGGGGCGGAGAACTCTGCGAGTCCTACTCGCACGGCATGCGCCAGAAGCTGGTCCTGGCGGGCGCCATCCTGCGCAATCCGCGCGTTCTGGTGCTCGATGAACCCCTGGTGGGCCTCGATCCCAAGAGCGCGCGGCTGGTCAAGGACATTTTCGTATCCATGGCCGGACGAGGCACCGCGATTTTCCTATGCACTCACGTTCTGGAAATCGCGGAGAAACTCTGTCATCGCCTGGGCATCATGATCGAAGGCCGTCTGACGGCGCTGGGCAGCCTTTCAGACCTAAAGGAAAAGGCCAGATCGCCGCAGAGCGGGCTTGAGGACGTCTTCTTGAGCCTGACCGGCGGCTCGGAATACGCGTCGCTCCTGAGGCATCTTTGATCCTCTTCGCGCTCTGGCGCCGCAAAATGCGGGGCGCAAAAAATTCCCTTCTGCGCGCCTCCTCGGCCCAGAAAATCCGCCGCGCCGCCTTCGCCCTCCTCGGCCTGGGACTCACCGCCGGGCTCTATCTCGGTTTCGCGCGCTTCCTTGATTTTCTCCAAAAAGCCCCTCTGATCGGGCCGCTCATCGTCTGGAAGCTTACGGCCATGGCCCTTTTAGCGGCGTTCGTGATGGTGGTCATCTCAAGCCTTCTGACTTCTCTTGGCACCCTCTACTACTCCTCCGACTTGACGTTCCTCTTTCATTCGCCGGTAGATTTTAAAACCATTTTCGTGGACAAATGCCTGGAGGTCCTGCTTTTTTCGTCTTGGATGTTGGCGCTGGCTCTAGCCCCCTACGCCTTGGCCCTGGCCGTGGTCAATCATTACGGCGCCGGCTTCCTTCTCGCCTTCGCGGCGCTCCTGCCGCCGTTTTTGTGGCTGGCCGCCATGTGGGGCGCCGCCGCCACCTTGCTCCTGTTGTATTTTTTCCCGTCCTCCCGAACCCGCGACATGGTTTGGATTCTCTCAAGCCTCTCACTGAGCTTGGTTTACGCGCTCGTCCGCTGGGCGCAGCCGGAAAAACTGGTTCGGCCGGACGCTCTCCACGTTATTTCCGCATATCTGGAATATCTCCAAGCGCCCACCGCGCCCTACCTGCCTTCCTGGTGGCTGACCAAAGCGCTCTGGGATTGGAGCGCCGGACGGCTGGGCGGCTTCGCGCTTTGGGCGGCCCTCCTCTGGCTCTGCGCCGCGGTCTCCTTTACCGGACTTGCCGCCTTGGCAGGCCGACTCTATCTACGGGCATATACTGGAGCCCAGGAATCTCCCCGCGCCAACCGCACGACAGCCGTCACGCCCATGGCCTCGCGCGCATGGAGGCTTTTGCCATCGGGCGCGGTCTTGGCCGCGTTGTTCTGGAAAGATCGCAGGACCTTTCTGAGGGACGTGCGAAACTGGTCGCAACTCCTGCTCATCGCGGGGCTGGTTTTCGTCTATCTCTTCAGCATCGACAAGCTGCCGCTCGACAACGCGGACTTAAAGAGCTTGGTTTCTTTCCTGAACATCGGCGCCGCCGGCTTCGTGCTGTCGTCCTTAAGCCTGCGCTTTACCTTCCCCTCCATCAGCCTGGAGAGCCGGCAGTGGTGGGTCTTGAAGTCCGCGCCGCTCTCGGTCTCTTCGATTATGCGGGAGAAGTTCATCTTCTCCGCCGTGCCCATGGCCGCCCTCGCCTTCACTCTGGGAGCCGCGGCCAATCGCCTTCTCCACGCCGACGCATTCTCCTCGCGACTGTCCTTGGCAAGCCTCATGGTTCTGGCGGTGGTCCTCTCCGCCA
>JAGWJU010000168.1 GCA_028865585.1 Elusimicrobiota bacterium
CAGGAACAGGAATGCGTTGTCATCGCGCCAGGGCTGATCCCCAAAATGCCGGGCGACAAGGTGAAGACGGATCGGCGCGACGCTGAAAAACTGGCGCAGCTACACCGGGCAGGACAACTGACCGCTGTGAATGTGCCCACGCGCGAGGACGAAGCGGACCGCGATCTGGTGCGTGGCCGCGAGGATGTTCTGGCCGAGAGACTGCGCGCGCGCCATCGGTTGTCGAAGTTTCTTCTCAGGCACGGATTAGTGTGGCGCGAGACAAAAGCGTGGGGTGTAAAGCACCGCGCTTGGTTGCATGGGCTGCATTTCGACTTGGATTCTCAAACGTTAACGTTCGAGTCGTATCTGCGAGGTCTTGAGGAAGTCGAAGCTCGACTGGAGGCGCTGGAAGGGCACGTGCTGGCGCTGGCCGAAAAGACTGCTTGGAAGATGGTCGTGGCGAATCTGCGTTGTCTGAAAGGCGTCGATACGTTGAGCGCCCTGACGCTGGCCGTGGAAGTTCGCGACTTCCGTCGTTTTCCATCGGCCTGCGAGTTCATGGGCTATACGGGACTGGTCAGTCGCGAGCATAGTTCGGGCGAGAGCGTGAGACGCTACAGAATCACCAAGGTGGGAAACGCTCACGTCAGGCGGGTGCTTGTCGAAGCGGCCTGGGCATACAGACAGCCAGACCGGACTGGGCCAACGCTGACCAAGCGGCGGGAATCCGGATCGCCAGAGGCTGTGGCGACTGCGCGTCGAGCGCAGGAGCGCTTGTGCCGGAAATTCCGCAAGATGGTAGGACGCGGCAAGCCCGCGCAGAAAGCAGTGACAGCGGTCGCGCGTGAACTGGGCGGATTCGTATGGCACATCGGACGGCTCAGCCAGGAGGCGAAAGGATAAAACATCGTGAGCCCGGGAAGTCGCGGTCTCGGAAGCGGAGCAACGGCAAGGAGAGCCCTCGTGCCCGCTATGCGCAGCGCCCGCAAGGCCGCCACGCACGTCCCCAGATCGAGGCAACTCCCGACGAATCAAGATCATGCGGCTCGGCACCGGCCCCTGGCCGGCGCGACCCGCGAATATCAGCTTGATCGACCGTCGAGAAACGCTTCGCTTCCGGGTCCGGGATTTCCCAGGGACGGACCATCAATGCCGCATCGTCGTGGACGCGGGGATTTGACGGGGCCCGTCTATATCAGCGGCGGGCCCTAGAGAACGGCGCCCAAAATCGCGCCGACGACGGCGCCCGCCGCGATGCCGAGGACCAAGCCGGCCAGCAGGCCCATGCCGGGGCCGAGCACGCCTCCCCACTTCTGGCCGCGCTTCATGCCGATGCTCTTGCCGACGGCTCCTCCGATCACTCCCACCAGCACCGCTCCTCCGACGGCCGCCCCTATTCTCAGCGCGGGATGGGCGCTCGTCAAACCGAAGGCGGTAAAAGCGGCATGGAGAGCCGGCGCGCCGACGGCCAGCGCCAGAATGTTTTCCATCAAGGCCGAGCCCCGCTGTCTCTGCGGAACCGCCGCGGCGCCCAACGGAATGAAATTCACGCCCCCGTCTTCGTCCTGACTAACATCCGCGAAAGCCTTTCCTGATTCTTCAAAAAGCCGCCAGGACGCCTCGCCGGCGCCGGGATAAGCCGTTTCGACGGCGTAGAACGTTTGCCCGGGAAGGGCCGCCTTGAGCGCGGAGATCTCCACATGGATGGGGGTCATCACCGCCTGTTGCTGCTGCGCGGCGTAATAGCGCGCCGCCGGAGCCGGAAGATCGCCGGAGGCAATTTTAGTCCGCGGCGCCTGCAAAAACGCCCTGACCAAATCTTCCCCTGAAAGAGGCGACACGTTTGAAGGCGTCTCGGGAACGGATGGCGCGACGGTCTCCTGCGAACGCACTGGGCCGGGCGCTGCGGCCGCGTCCAGCCCGCTCGCGCGGAGATGCCCGCTCAAGGATCCGAACACGCCGGGCGCGACGGGCATCGTCCCTTCCGACTTCCCGGCCGCATCGAACATCTGCCTGCCCGCCTCGTCTTGGGCCGAAATTCCTTTGCGCCGGGAGAGAACGATCTCCTTCACGCCCGCGGCCAAGGCCTTAACCGCCGCGAAAGCGCCCTTGATTTTCCGCCCGAGCGCCGCGCGCCTTTCCGCCCTGCCGGAATTGATGAGGCGTTCGGACAGCGCCCGTGACGCGTCGCCCTGGACGCTCTCGGCCGGAGCGCCGTTTCCAGCCGCAGGAGCGGCCTTCTTCGTCTCGCCGCGGACCGGCGCCGTGGCCTCCGGCCGGACGGCAGCGGGGAGGGCGTCCGACCCCTGCTCCGGAAGAGCCGCCGCATTCCCAAAATTTCCCGTCTGATCCAAGCCGCTGAAATTCAGCGTTTCGGGCCCGGCCAGAGGAGCGGCCAGGGCCGGCATTTCCGCGCCCGATTCAAGGCCGTAGCTTCCCCCCGATTCCGCGCCGACCTCGCCGACGCCCGCCAAAGCCTGATAGCACGCCAGCCCGGGAGAGAACAAAACGATGCCGGCTCCGAGCAAGATAGAGACGGCCTGCTTGGCGCTTTTCATCACACAACCTCCATCAGCGAGTGAAATCTTCCGTCTTCCGGTAAAGAGTAGATCAAAGAGGAGGCTCGGCACCTGAGGCTTCGGGCCTGGAGAAAACCCGGCTTTCGGCCTAGGCTCCGTTGGGACTTTAGGGAAAAGACCTTAGATTCGCGCGGCCAGGAAGGAACCGAGCCCAGCGCTGGCCGCGACGCAGGCCATGGCCGCAGCGGGGGAAAAGGCCCACAAGACGCCGACCGCGGCGCTGGAGACCAGGTCTCCCGCCCCGTTGACCGCGGCCAAGGCGCCGAAGCCCGCGCCGCGCAGCTCCTCCGGCAAAAGCCGTGCCGCCGCGGCGCTTTCGAGCGTCTCCCAGGTTCCGGCATAGAGGCCGCAAAATCCGAAGACGGCGGCGAACTTGAGCGGCGAGCTTCCGGGGAAAAGCAGGAGCGCGGCCGGAATTACGGCTGCCGCGTAGCCCAAGGAAAGGGATCGTGTTCCGGAAAAGCGATCGGCCAAAAGTCCGGAGGCATAGCTGGAAAAAACCTGGACCGCGTTGTAGCCCGCGTAAAACAGCATGGCCAGGGGCGCGGCGCGAGAAAACCCCATCCGGCCCCGCCACGCCTCCTCGGCCCAAAGGATGAGCAAAGTCTTGGAAAAATCGCCCGAGCCCGCGGCGCCCGCGGCCGCGAGAAGCCGTTTGAACCGCGCGGGCAACGCGTCCAAACCCTCGGGAAGCCCGCGCGAGACAGGATCTTTTCGCGGAGGCTCTTTGACCCAGAACAAAAAAACGGCGGCCGCCAGGATGCCAGGAACAAAAGTAAAAACAAACGTTCGCCGCAGGCCCGCCCGCGCCAGGAAAACAGCCGCCAGCAGAGGCCCTACGACGGCTCCCAGATTGTCCATGGCGCGCTCGAAGCCGAAGGCGCGGCCCACGGCCCCGGGAGGCGCGCACTGGCTGAGAATCGCCTTGCGCACCGGACTTCTCACGCCGCGGCCAAGCCACCCAGCGGAGCGCAGGCAGAGCGCCTGCCACGCGGCGCCAGTCCACGCCAGGCCGCCCATGGCCGCGGCCGTCACACCGTAGCCCGCGACCGCCAGCGGCTTGCGGCGGCGCAGGCCGTCCGAGTAAAAACCTGAAAAAAGCTTGGCGAAGCCGGCCAGCGCGTCGGACGCGCCCTCGATGAGGCCCAGAGCCGCCGACCCGGCGCCGAAGGACGCGAGCAGGGCGGGCAGGACTGCCGTGGCCATCTCGTGGCTGGAGTCGGCGAGCAGGCTCGCCAGCCCGATGCCGAGCACCGAGCCGTTGAGCCAGGAGGAACGGGAGGTCTGATCTGGCGGAGCTTTAGCGTCCACTCGCCACG
>JAGWJU010000169.1 GCA_028865585.1 Elusimicrobiota bacterium
AGCTCATGGCCGAGCAAAATCTCACGGTGGCGGACATCGAGAAGATATGGGTGCGCAATGTTCAGGGCGAGATGATCCCGCTGAAGGACCTGGTGACCATCAAGAAGGGCAAGACCATGCTCACCATCACCCGCTACAACCGCGAGCGCGGCATCGGCGTTTTCGGCAACTTCAAGCAGGGCGAATCCGAATCGGACGTCATCGCCGCCATCCAGAAAATCGCCGCCCAGGTCATCCCCAAGGGCGAAGGCTACCACGTGGTGATGTCGGGCAGCTCGCAGGCTTTCGAGGAGTCCTTCCGCAACCTGCTCTTCGCGCTCATCCTGGGCATCTTCGCGGCCTACATCGTTCTGGCCAGCCAGTTCAACAGCTTCATCCATCCTTTGACCATCCTGACGGCGCTGCCTTTCAGCGTCGCGGGCGCGCTCTGGGCGCTCTACGTCACCAATACCTCGCTCAACATCTACAGCCTCATCGGTATCCTTCTGCTGATGGGCATCGTCAAGAAAAACTCCATTCTGCTGGTCGACTTCACCAACGACCGGCGCAACGCGGGCATGGGGCTGAGGGAAGCCCTGCTCGAGGCCTGCCCCATCCGTCTGCGGCCCATTCTCATGACCACGGCCGCGACGCTGGCCGGCGCCATCCCCGAGGCCGCGGCGTGGGGGCCGGGCTCGGAAATTATCCGGCCCATGGCCATCGCGGTCATCGGCGGCATCATCGTCTCCGTCAACCTCACCCTCTTCGTGGTCCCGTGCTTCTACGCCGTCATGTCGAAGCTGGAGAGCCGCAAGCACGGAGAGCGCCTGCAGGAAGCGCTGCGCGCCTTGGGCGAACTGCCCGCGGAATAATTAATTCGAGGCGGGCTGCGGCGCCTTATTGTTCGGGCTGCGGGATGTGGAGCTTTTTGGCCAAGGCCGCGATGAGGCTTTGCGAGGCGTTTTGCGCCGCGGTGTTAAGGTCCGAGCCGGTGCTGGAGACCGTCCCCGTCCACAGGATGGAGCCGGTCTCCACGCTGACCATCCGAACCGAGATTCCTACCTGGGCCGGCGTAGTCTGGGTCTGAGGCACGACGTTGTTGGTCTGCCAGGTGTTCATGCCCACGATGCCGACCTCTCCTTTCTTGCCTACGGGCCCGAAGATGGGCCGCGCATGCTCCTGAGGCATGTCCACCAGGACGGTCTGCTGGCTCGTGTCGGTGAAGTAGGTGAGACTGCCCATGATGAGTGCGTCGGCGCCCAGCAGCTTGCCGACCTGCTGGGTTGTTGCCATGTCCACGGCTCCGGAAAGATCGAAGGACTGCTCTTGAAGCACGCTCTGCACCTGCTGGCGCTCAACGACATTGTAGCCCAGCGTCAGCAAATAAGGCTCGAAAATCTGCGAGACCATCTGGCCCGAGCCGGGCGCGCCCGGGTAGTCGCTGAAGCCCAAGACTGCCACGGTGCGGACGGAAGAAGGGTTATATTGAGGGCTTACGAAAATGGTCGCCGGCGTCGCGCAGGCCGCGCACAATGCAGCGAGGGCCATGGGCGCGAAGCGGCGCAGGATCGCGGACGCCTTTTTCATGGCTTTTTCATCGCGCCGGGAGCCTGGGGGGCAGCGGCTTTCTCGGCCAGGGCCTTCTTCTGCGCCTCCGCGATTTGCGCCGGGGTCAGTCTCTCGGCGATACGCTTCGCATCGACTTTGGCGCGCAGGCTGCCGTTTTGCTCCGCAAGCCAGTACCATGAGTAGGCCTCGGCCGCGTCCTTAGGCACGCCGCGCCCGAACTCATACATCATCCCAAGGTTGCGTTGGGCGAGGGGGTCGCCCTGGCGCGCGGCCTTCTCGTACCAAGCCGAGGCCTCGAGGTAATCCTGCTTGACTCCCCACCCGCTTTCCAGCATGACGGCCAGATTGCGCTGCGCGAAAGCCTCGCCCTGAGTTCCCGCCTTGTGGAACCAATAATAAGCCGTCTTGTAGTTGCGCCGAACGCCCAAGCCGTGCTGATAAAGGTAGCCGAGATTATTCTGCGCGTAGGGGTTGCCTTGCGTCGCCGCGGCGGCGTACCACTTGACGGCCTTCTTGTAATTGCGGGCTACGCCCCTGCCGTGGTAGTACATGCCTGCCAAATTAGTCTGGGCCTCGTTGTCGCCCGATTCGGCGGCCTGCTTGAACCATTTGAACGCCTGCGCGTAGTCTTGGTTCCCTCCGATGCCGGTGTAGTACAGAAAGCCTAAATTGTTCGCGGCGTCGGGGTCTTTTTTTAGGGCGGCTTGCCGGTACCATTGCGCGGCTTGGGCATAATCATGAGCGACATGCTGTCCGTGCTCGTAGATGACGCCCAATTTGTAGGCGGCCTCCGCGCTGCCGGCCTGCGCGGCCTGCTTGAGATCGTCGATGGCCTGGGGGTACTGTCCCGCGAGATAGGCCTTGCGGGCTTGGGTCATGAGATCCTTCGCGGAGGGCGCCGCCCAAGCGCGCCGGGCCGGAGTTGCCGCGCAGACGCCGCAGAGGGCGGCGACGAGGGCAAAACGGATTCTAGGCATGGCCAACGAGATTATATATACTGGGTCCGACGGATGCAAACGGCCGGATTCGGGCCGTAAGGAGGCCGTATCACCGACTCGGAAATCGTCGCCAGGGTCCGTTCCGGCGATTCCCAAGCCTACGCGGAGCTGGTCAAAAGCCATTATCCCCGCGTTCGGGGCCTCTGTCTTTCCCTGCTCTCCAATTCGAGCGAGTCCGAAGACGCCGCCCAGGAGATTTTTTTAAAGGCTTACCGCTTCCTGCCCCAGTTCAAGAGCGACGCCTCCTTTTCCACGTGGATTTACCGCATCGCCTCGAACCACTGTCTCGACGTCTTGCGCCGGCAGGCGCGGCACAGGACCGAATCTCTTGACGCGCCGATCTCGGAAGAAAACGACTCTGTTCCGGCCCGGCTTCGGCCGGACGTTTCGGAGCCTGATTCCAGCGCCGCTTTCGAGAACAAGGATTTGGTGCGGCGCGTGCTGGAGCGGCTTTCTCCCGATCATAGGGTGGTCCTCGTGCTCAAGGAAACGCAGGGGTTGAGTTATCTTGAGATGGCCGAAGCTTTGGAATGCACTGTCGACGCGATCAAAGGACGCCTCAAGCGCGCCCGCGCCGAGCTGGACGAAATCGCACGACACTTTGTGGAACCCAGCGGCGTCTAAAGTGATGACGATGAAACACGAGAATTTCCGAGAACTGATCGACGAGATGAGGGACGGGGATCTTCCGGACCAGCTCAAGAAGGAGTTCGCGGCCCACTTGTCCGCGTGCGATGCGTGCCGGCGGGACTATGAGCGCCGCCTTTCCTTGGTCCGGCGCCTGTTCCGCCCCGCCGAGGCGCCCTCCGCGGCTCAGGTCGAGGCTTTCACCCGGGCGGTGATGGAGAAAATCCCGGGCCAGGCCGACGCTGCCGCTCCCCGAATGGGCGCCTGGCGGAACCTGTGGTGGATCGTGCCCTCCCTGGGTTTTGCCCTGGCCGCGCTGATTTTGGCCTTGCGCCGCGGCGCGCCCGCCTTGATGGTTCCCTTGGATTCCCAGCTTTTGATCGGCTCTCACAGCACCGTGGCCGAGATGGTGGCGCCGCTTGACCCGGCCAACAGCCGGCGTCTCGTCGCCGTCGAGGAGCAATAACGATGAAACGAACAGGATTTCCCACCGCCGCCGTCTTCGTCATAGGCTTGTTGCTCGGCGCCGCCGCGGGCGTGCGCTACGAAAAGCGGGCCATGCACCAGTTTTGGCGGCGCGGCCCCAACACCGAGCGCATGCTGGCGGACTTGAGCCGCCGGCTGGACTTGAGCTTCGCGCAGCAGCAGAAACTGCGCGCCATCCTGGAAGCCAATCGCGGCCAAGTCATGGAGCTGCACCA
>JAGWJU010000170.1 GCA_028865585.1 Elusimicrobiota bacterium
AAAGGCGCGTCAAGGAGTCCAGCAGGACGAAGACGTCCGCGCCGGCCGACGCCTCGGCGACGGCCTTTTTCATGAGCTCCTCGGCCACGGCCACGTGCCGATCGTAGGACTGGTCCGAAGAGGAGGCCACGACCTCGGCCGGAACGCTCCGCTTGAAGTCCGTCACTTCCTCCGGCCGTTCGTCGATAAGCAGGCAGTACTGCTTGACCTCAGGAGCCGCGGCCGCCACGGCGTTGGATATCTGCTTAAGGAAGGTGGTTTTGCCCGCCTTGGGCGGCGCCACGATGAGCCCGCGCGTGCCCTTGCCGACGGGGCAGAGCAGGTCCATGGCCCGCATGGAGGCGTCGGTCGAGCCTTTCTCCAGGCAGATCCATTGGTGCGGATCGACCGGCGTCTTGGCCATGAACGCCTTCTCCTCCTCGCTCATGGGCCGCGGACCCGATGGCGGACGGTTTTGCCGCTGGTTATTGTGATGCTGGTGCTGATGGTGGTGGCCGCCCCCGTGGGGCTTGCCCCAGAATCTCCGGCGCTGGCGATGCTGTCCGCCTCCGCCTCCCCGCCAGTGTCCGCCGCCGCCGCCGTGCCTTTCCTCGTTCATTGTCGCCTCACCCCTATCCTCAGTCTTTCGCGTCTTGGGCCGGAGCCGCGGCGCGGGAGAAAATCTCCGCCGCGCCGTCAAAGCGCTCCGGCCACATCAAATCCAACGACTCAAGCGCCCCGGCCATGGCCAGCGCGGTCAGCCGCAAAAGCTCGCCCGGGGCCGCCGCTTCTTCGGACGCCGGGCCGAAGGCGTGGCTCCATGGGATGGCGCCCCAATTCGCCAAAAAATGCCGGCGGCCGGCGGCCTCGGCCGCACGGAACGCCTCGGCGAAAGCCTCTCCCCGCAGCACGCGATCCGCCGCCCCGGCGGCGAAGAGGTTTTCCCACGAAAGCTCCCCCGATTTCTTCCAAAACGTCTCGGCGTGCCGCGCTCCGTCCTTTTCCGCCAAGCGCGCCAGGCGCGCGGCGGCCTCCATGAGCGAGCGCAAAACGGGCAGGGCCTCATTGGCCAAATCGTGCTGGGCCAGGAGCACCAGGGCGTTGGACAAGGCGATGACGCGGCCCGCGAGCAGAGCCGCGGCCCGCGCGCGGGCATCCTCGGGCTTGAAATGCCGCCCCGCGCGGCTAAAGCCGCGATCAATGCGCGCCTTGGCCAGTGCGACCAAAGCCGCGTAGTCCTTGGCCGATCCCGGATTATTCGCAGACATGAAGAATGGCCTTCCCCGCGCCGCGGCCCAAGAAGCGGCGCGCCAAAAGCGAAAATCTCCCCGGATCATCCGACACATAAAATCGCCGGCGCCCGCGCGCGCGGCCGATGCGGCGAAGGCCCCGCCGATTCAAAAGAGTCTCCAACTCCAAGGCGGTTTCCTCCCCGGAGTCGATGAGCCGCGTTTCGCGCCCTAAGAACCGGCTGATGACTCCTTTTAAAAGCGGATAGTGGGTGCACCCTAAAATCAACGTCTTGACCCGCTCGCGTTTAAAGCGCGGGAGGTAGCGCGCCGCCGCGCCTTGGGCCAAGGGGCCGCTCCAGAGGCCCTCCTCGACCAGCGGCACGAACAGCGGGCAGGCGACGGAAATCACGCGGACGCGGGGCGCCCGCGACTTGACCGCCCGAGCATAGGCTCCCGAAGCCACTGTCGCCGAGGTCGCAACGACCCCGACAGGTCCGCCGCAGGCCGCCTTGGCCGCGGCGCGTGCGCCGGGCTCAATGACGCCCAAAACCGGAATGGGAGCGACCGCGCGGCGGATATCCGAAAGAGCCACGGCCGAGGACGTATTGCAGGCGACCACCAGGGTCTTGATGCCCTTGCCCGCCAGAAACCGCGCGACCGCGGACGAGGCGCGGCGGACGGCGCGGGGCGACTTGGCGCCGTAGGGAAGATTGGCCGTATCGCCGAAATAAATCAAATCCTCGGCCGGCATCCGCCGCGCAACGGCCTTCAAGACGGTCAGGCCTCCGGCGCCGGAATCGAAAATGCCGACGGGAGCGCGCGACGGAATCAAGGCTTGGGGCCCTCCGCTTGAAGATAGTCCAACACGCCTTTGTAAATGGAGGTCATGAGCTTCTTCCTGAAGGACTTGGACGTCAGCTTCCGGGCGCCCCTGCGGCTGTTGATGTAGTCCATCTCGACCAGGACGGCGGGGGCATGGGTGCCTCGCAGGACGTAGAAATCGGCCTTGCGCACGCCGCCGTCGAGCTTGGGGAAGCGCCTGTCGGCCTCCCGCTCGACGAAAGCGGCCAGCTTGGCGCCGTCGTTGTAGAACTCGGTCTCCCCCATTTCGTCCAAAAGAAGCTGGGCCTGCGTCTCCTGGGACGGCTTGCCCTCCAGAGCCACGACCGAGTTCTCGTACTCGGCCAGCCTCTCGGCCTCGGGATCGGTGGCATGATCCGACATGGAGTAGATCTCAAAGTCGTTGCGGCCTCTTTGCGGCGCCGAGTTGCAGTGCAGGGAAATAAAGACGTCGGCGGCGGCGTTGTTGGCGATGGCCGAGCGGCCCGAAAGAGGAATGAACACGTCGCTGTCCCTCGTCATGATGACGTCGAAGCGCTTGTCTCTTCTAAAAATATCGGCCAACTGCCGGGCGGCCAGAAGATTGATGTTCTTCTCTTCCAGGCCCCGGATGCCGATGGCGCCGGAGTCCTTGCCCCCGTGGCCGGGGTCTATGACCACGCGGATGAGCCGGTGCGCCTGCGCGGCGGCCTCGGCCGGCGGCGCAACGGAAACCTGCGCCGAGGCGACGGCGGCCGTCGGGGCGGGAGTGGAAGCGTCCTCGATCGGGGCCGGAGACGCCGCCGCCGCGGTGGACACGTGGCTTGAATTCTTGTCCGAGTCTCCGGAAACGGGCGCGGCAGCCGGCGGATCCGCCATCGCGATCCCCGTCGCCGCGGAAAAAACGGGCGACTCAAGCAGGGAGGCGGGGACATAGGCCTCGTTCCAGCGCCAACGCGTTTTCCCGGGCATGGAGAGGCTTTGTCCGTCGATTTTCACCTTGGTCGAACCGGCGACAAACTCGGCGTCCGCGCGCGGCAGACGCAGCCGAACGCGCCCCGAGACCGAGAAATAGTAGACCGAGCCCCCGCCCACGGAGGCGAGATCCCTGATCGCGACGTACTCCTGCCCGCCCAGGTCCCGCCCGGGCAGGGCTCGCGGCCAGCCCGAGACCAGGACGTCGACGGTCTTGGCGCGGGCCGTGACAACGGCCGCCGCGCCCAAAAGCGCGGCCAAAACGGCGGAAGCTCCGATTTTCTTCATTCGATGATGATGCGGTAATCCTCCCAAGGGATGGACGCGTCTCCCTGGATGCGCACCGAGCGTTGCACGTTCTTTTCCAGAAGCGCCTGATCCTCGCGCAGCGTCTCGGCCAAGGCCGGGTGGACCATGATGCGCGCCTGTCCGCCCGGGCGGCCGCGGGTCAGATTGAAAATCTCGCGCTGGATGCGGATGCGCATGGTTTCTCCAGAGAGCACGCGTCCGGCGCCCCTGCATTGGGGGCATTCGGCGGTCAGAAGGCTCACGGTCGATTCGCGCTTGCGCTCCCGGGTCATCTCGATGAGGCCCAGGCGCGTGATGGGAAGGATGCGGATCTTGGCCCGGTCACGCTTTAGGGCCTGGGCAAAGGAATCCATGACCCTGTTGCGGTTGGAGGCCTTGCGCATGTCGATGAAATCCACCACGATGATGCCGCCGATGTTGCGCAGGCGCAGCTGGTGGGCGATTTCGTGCGCCGCTTCGACGTTGGTCTGGGTGACGGTCTCTTCCTGCGAGCGCGATCCCGTGAAGCGCCCCGTGTTCACGTCGATGGCGCAAAGG
>JAGWJU010000171.1 GCA_028865585.1 Elusimicrobiota bacterium
GCCGGCCTGCTCCCCTTCGACGCCGATTTTCTTCCGTTGAACCGCCTCTCCCAGGCGGACCTCTCGCGCTACGGCGCCGCGGTCCTGGCCGACGCGCGCGGACTCACGGCGGGCGAAGCCGCGCGGTTGAAATCCTTCGTCTCCCGCGGCGCGGGCCTGCTCGTTCTTTCCGGCGCCCCCGCCGACCCGGGTCCCCTGGCCGAGCGTCTGCCCTGGCTGTGCGCCGGCTTCGGCCCGGCCGTGGCCGCGGAGGAAGGCGGCATAAAGCCCGGGCCGGGCGCGCCCGAAGGGGCGTGGGACGGCTTCGAGCTGGGCCGCGTCCTTCTCGGCCGCTACAATCTCCTCCAGCCCAAGTCCGGCGCGCGCGTCGTCCTTGAGTCGGCCTCGGGCTATCCGCTCCTGGTTTCGGGGCGCTTCGGGGAAGGCCGCACCGAGGTCTGGGCCGGAAGCTTGAACGCCGCGCAAAGCAACCTCGCCATCAAGCCCGTCTTCGCGGCCTGGGCGCAGACGGCTTTGGAGGAAATCCTGCCCGCCGAGCCGCGCCTCAAGAGCCTCTCCCTCAAGATCGGGGAGCCCATCCTGCGCCGCTGGGCTGAAACGGAGGCCGCGCCCGCCTCGGTGCGCGTGGCCTCGCCCGACGGCCGCTCGGCGCCGGTCTGGCTCAAGAACCGCACGCTCGATTTTCCGGACACGGACGCGCCCGGGCTCTACTCGGTTTCCGACGCGGCCGGACAAAACTGGATCTACGCCGTGAATCTCGACCGTTCGAGCGGAGAAAGCGACTTGACGGAGATGTCCTCGCCGCCGTGGCAGGCCGTGCCCGCGCGCGAAAACGCGGCGTTTTTCTCCTCGCTCATCCACGGCCGCAGCGCGCGCAACCGCCTCCTTGCCGCCGCCGCGCTCGTCCTGGCGCTCGAGATGCTCCTGGCCTTGGGCCCGCGCGCCTTGGCCGCGGCCCTGCTTCTCTTCGTCCTGGCCCGGCCCGCGCCCGCGGCGGCTGCGCCCGCGCAAGAGGGCGACCGCTTCGTCTGGACGCAGTTGAAGCTCGGCGACGATTGGGATCCGTATCCGAACGTCCCCGGGCAAATCCTGGCCTATGTCTCGCGGCTGACCAGCATCCTGGTCGCCCCAAAGCCGCGCGTCATTTCCATCGATGATCCCGAGCTCTTCTCCTCGCCGCTGGTCATTTTGGCCGGCAGCGGCGCGCCTGCCGCGCTCAGCGAAGCGGAAAAGGACGCCCTGCGCGACTATTTCGACGGCGGCGGGCTTTTGTGGCTTGAGGACGTCTCGGGAATGCAAGAAAGCCCCTTCGACGCCTGGGTGCGTAAAACCATGCCCAAAGTCCTGCCGGGCGTTGATTTCCAGGACGTCGCGCCCGACGACGTCATCTACAAGAGTTTTTTCCTTCTGCGCGGCCCGGCCGGCCGGATCATGACGCGCGGCACGCTTGAGAAGATCGCTTGGAGCGGCCGCACCGCGGTCATCTACTCACGCAACGACATTCTGGGCGCCTGGGCGCTCGACCCCCTGGGCAAGCCGCTTTATCCCTGCCTGCCCGGCGGCGAGGCGCAGCGCGAAATGGCCAAGCGCCTCACGCTCAACTTGATCATGTTCTCCCTGACCGGGACATATAAGGACGATGCTGTGCACCAGCCCTACATCCTGATGAAGATGCGCGAGGACGGCATCCCATGATCGCGCCGCTGCGGCTGGAGTTTTCCGCCAGCCCCTGGGCCTGGGGCGCGTGCGCGGTCCTGGCCGCGGCCGCGGCGCTGCACGCGCGCGAAAGCCGCGCGGGCAAAGGACTTCTGGCCCTGCGGCTCCTGGCGGCATTGTGCGCGGCCTTGGCTCTTTTAAATCCCGCTGTGGACCTGCGCCGAGGCGTCTTAAAGAAGCCGACGCTTTTGATCCTCCTGGACACGGGCCACTCCATGGCCGCGCCCTCGGGACGGGGGAAATCCTCGCGCCTTCAAGAAGCGCTCCGCTGGCTGTCGGCTAACCGCGCGGCCATCGAAGCGGCGGCGCGGCCGCGCGTCCTGGCGCTCTCGGACGGCGCGCGGGAAGTCGGTTGGAGCGATTTGGCGGGCCTGAGCGCGGGCGACGCCGCCTTCGATCCGGAAAACGCCCTGCCGCAGGCGCAAGACGACGCCGCGGCCTGGCCCGAACCTCCCAGGCGCGCCTGGCTTCTTTCGGACGGCGTCGCAGATGAGCCGCCGCCCGCGGCCGCGCTTTCAGGCCTGGGCGCGCCGCTGGACATTTTGGCCGCGGGGCGGGAGCCTCGCGGCGCGGGATTATCCCTGGCGGACGTGCGCCCGCCGGATTTCGCTTTTCTGCACCGGCGCCTTTCCATCTCCTTTTCGCTCAAGGCCTGGGGCCTGGCCGGCCGCCGCGTGAACATCTCGCTCTATAAGATTTCCCAGGACGGGAAGGCGCGGACGCTCGCGGGCTCGGCCGATCTTAAGCCGGACAAGGCCTTCGCGATCCTCGCCTCAAGCCTCTCGGCCGTCGCGCAAAACTTGGGGGAAGAAAGCTTCGCGCTGGAGGCGCGCGCACAAGGTCTTTCAGCCGTCAAACGCATCCAGGTCCAAGTCATCCGGCAGAAGTATCGCATCATGTTCCTGGCGGGACGCCCCAGCCCCGAGTACGTCTTCCTGCGCGAATTCTTGAAGTCCGACCCCAACCGCGAGGTGGTTTCCTTCGTCATTTTGAGAAACCCCGGCAACATGGTGCCCATCCCGGACAACGAACTCTCCCTGATCCCGTTCCCGGAGCAGGAAATCTTCACGCAGGACCTGCCGCAGTTCGATCTCTTCATCCTGGAGAACTTCTCGCCCGCGCGCTTCTTCCTGCCCGACGCATACCTGGCGTCGCTGCGCGATTACGTGGCCAAGGGCGGAGCGCTGCTCATCATCGGAGGAGAGAACGCCTTCAACGTGGGGGGATACCGCGGCACGCCGCTTGAGGATCTGCTGCCGGCCAAGCTCTCCGCCGCGGCGCCGGACTTCGTGCCCGGACTCTTCAAGGCCGAGCCGGTGGACTTCTCGCACCCGATGATTGATCTCTACGGCTCCGCGGCGCGCTCGCGCGCGGCCTGGGCCGCCCTGCCGGACTTAGACGGCTATGCGCGATTAGACTCGGTCAAACCCGGCGCCATGGTGCTGGCGGTCGATCCGAACGAGAAAACCGCCGACGGGGGCCCCTTGCCCGTCATCGCGGTGCGCCCCTACGGCCGCGGCAAGGTCATGATGATCACGACGGACTCCACCTGGCGCTGGCGGCTGGGCGGCGCGAAGAACCTTGCGACCGCGGACTTCTACCAGCGCTTTTGGTCGCGCGCGGTCGAGTATTTGAGCGGCAGCCTCGATCTTTCGAAAGTCCAGTTCGTCCCGCTGCCGCGGCCGCTGCCCGATGAGGAGCCGCTGCAAGTGACCCTGCGCGTTTTCGACGCCCAGTTCAGGCCCGCTCCGGTCGCGGGCACCTCGGTCTCCGTCGTGTGGGATGAGCCCGGCGGCCGCAGGCGGCCTTTGACGGCCCAGGCCGCGGGGCCGGGGCTCTACCGCCTTCGTCTGACCGGCATCCCCGCGGGCGCCCAGAGCATTGGCGCCTCGGTGTTTTTCCGCGGCAAGCCCTGGGGCCGCGCGCGCCTCAATTTTTCATGGAGCCCGGGCGCGTCCGCCCCGCCCATGGACCGCGCTTGGCTCGAGGAAGCAGCCCGAGACGGCGGCGGAACCTATTCAAACTTGAGGAACGCGGACGCGGCCAAGCTCTTGGCCGAGCTGCCGCCTCCGAAACTCGCCGCCGAAACCGCGCAGCGCCTGCATCCCTTCGAAAGCCCATGGTTTCTAG
>JAGWJU010000172.1 GCA_028865585.1 Elusimicrobiota bacterium
AGGGCGGTAAAAAGCACGAGGGCACCGGCGGCCGGGCGCGCCCTCACCTCAGACGCTCCAATAATCGCGCGGCGGGTCTTCGTCCTTGGGCGACTGCTCCATCCGGACCATATCGATGAAGCGCTTCAAGAGGCCTTCCTGCCGTCCGCTCAAGACGAAGGTGACTCCGTAGCTGCGCTCTGGTTTGGGCGAGCGCGTCGGCGGGCCGGACTGCCAGACCACGACGCCGGAAAGCCGCAGCCGGTCGCGCCGGCGCGCGTCCGGATCCCCGATCTCGAAATCGTACGTGGAGCCGCGGTGCAGGTCCACGAAGCAGGCCAGGGCCGCGCCGCCCATGCTGATGTCCGTCATGCGCCCCGTGCCCAAGGGATCCCGCGCGGATCCGGCATAGACGGCCACCGGAAGGTCGCACGGGAAACGTTGATGATAACGCCTGAGAGGTCCGTTCATCAGCTTGAGGAGGACGTGTACCGGCTGACGGAGTTTAGCCAATATCGACGGGAGAAGGCAAGAAGAGCCAGGCAGAAGCCGAAAGAGTAGAGAATCCAGCCCGGAGACAGGAGTCCCAAGAGCGCCTTGGCCGGGAACGTGCACATCACCGCCACCGGAACGACGAAGGTCAGCGCCCATCGCGCGGCCGGGCCGTAGATGTCGGTGGGGAACTTGCCCATGAACATCAGATCGCGGTAGACCCAGATGCTGTTCTCCAACTCCTGCGTGCGCACGGCCAGGCCCGCAACCAGCACGTGGATGGCCATGGCGATGGCCACGCCGTTGAGGGTCAACAGGGCGTAGAGCGCGTAGCGCGCCAAGCCCAGAGCCGGCAGGCGCTCGAAGACCATGGCCAGAAGGACGAAGACCGGCAGCGCCGTCGCCAAGTCCAGGAAGTCCAGCGTCGCGAACATGATGCGGAACAGCGGCGAGCAGGGCTGGACCAGGTAGAAATCAAAGTCCCCCTCCTCGACCACGCGGCGCGCGCCGTAAATGCCGCGGAAGAAGATCTGGGCGCCCAAGTCCACTAGGTTGAAAGTGAGAAAAAACAGCGCCATGTCGGCCAAGTCGTAGCCGCCGAGCTTCTTGACGTTTTGAAAAATGGCGATGACGAAGGCGAAAAAGAACAGGATGCGGATGAGCTTGCCGAGCAGAAAGCCGACCGAGCCCAAAGGGTGCGACATCTGGGCTTTGAGGCTCATCGCGGCCATGCGCATCCAAATCCGGAAATACCGCGAAACAAGAGCCGTCATCCGCCCTCCGCGGCGTAGCCGCGCAGGCCCCGCCGCCACAGTCGCGAGGCCAAGAACACCATGACCGCAAGCCAAGCGCCCTGGATAGCCAGCACCCGCAGCGTCTCGCCCGGCCGCGCGCGCTCGAGATAAATGTTGATGGGAAAAAACACCAAATAGGGGAAGGGGCTTAAATCAAGGACGCGGCGGATCACCTTGGGCAGGACGTCCAACGGAAAGAAGGCGCCCGCGGCGAATTGGATGAAAAGCTCGAAGCAAAAAAGCGGCCCTCCGGACTCGGAGGTCCAAAAAGCGAGCGAACTCACCATGAACTCCATCACAAAGAATAGGAGCGAGGACATCGCCGTCGCGGCGGCAAAGCCGAGCCACGCGGACCAATGCCGGGGCACGTAGAAGCGCGCGCGCACCAGGGCCGCGAAAATCGCGATTTCCAGAACGGCGGAGCCCAGGTAAACCGTCTTTTGCGCCAAATCCAGGGACAGGCTGTAGCCCGCGTAGCTCATGGGCCGCACTAGGTACGAGGAGATCCGCCCGCCCGAAATGTCGCCGACCAATTCCCAGCCGCGGCCGGTCAGGACGAAAGAGCGCAAGACGTTGATGGCCAGCACGTAGCTGATCATCTGGGCCCTGGAGTAGCCGAAGAAGCCCTTGTGCCCGTTCATGAGCGCGAGCCAGAAGTAATAGAGGCTCGCCAGCACGGCCACGCCGCCCACGCGGTCCATAATCAAGGACGAGCGGCGCTGCAGGACATTTTGCAGCGCGATGCCGTAGGCGGCCAGGTATTTGCGCATGGCGCGGGCTAGGATGCCGCGCCGCGTTCGGAGCCGGAGAAGATGCCGCGCACCACGTCGTCGATGGAGATTTCCTCGATGGTCAAATCCTCGACCGGCCAGCGGCGCAAAAGCTCGGCCGCGCGCTCGGAGACCTTCTCGCGGGGCACCTCCAGAACCGCGCGCGTGCCGCCGTTGGAAACCACCGTCCCCAGGCTCGACAGATCGTCGGGCGCGGGCCCCGCGAAGTCGACCCGGATGATCTTGTGCCGGGCGTAGCGCGCGGCCAAATCCTTGAGCCCGCCGTCGTAGAGCAGGCGCCCGCGCTCGATGACCACGACGCGCGAGCAGAGCTCGGCGACGTCGTCCATGTTGTGGCTGGTCAGCAGAATCGTGGCCCTGTGCCGGACGTTGTAGTCCTTGATGAAAGCGCGGATTTTTTTCTGCATGACGACGTCCAAGCCCAGGGTCGGCTCGTCCAAGAACAGCACCGAGGGCCGGTGCAGAAGCGCGGCGGCCAGCTCCGCGCGCATGCGCTGGCCCAGGGAAAGCTTCTTGACCGGAACGTTCAGGCATTCGGACAAGTCCAGAAGATCCACGAGCTCGCCCAGGTTGCGGCGGTAGTCCGCCTCGGGAACGCCGTAGATGGCCTGGTTTAATCGGAAGGTCTCCTGCGCGGGAATTTCCCACCAGAGTTGGCTTCTTTGCCCCAGCACCAAGGAAAAGCGCCGCTGCAGCTGCGCCTCCCTCCGCCAAGGGACATGCCCCAGCACCGTGGCCGCGCCCGAGGTGGGGGTCAGGAGGCCCGAGAGCATCTTGAGCGTGGTCGTCTTGCCCGCGCCGTTGGCGCCCAGGAAGCCGACGAGCTCGCCTTCCTCGATGGAGAAGGACAGCCCGTTGACCGCGTGCACGAGGCGGATCTTGCGGCTGAAGAACGAGCGCACGGCGTTCAAGAAGCCGGGCTCCTTTTCCGGGGCCTCGTAAATCTTGGTCAAGCCTTCGACGGCGATGCAGGGCATGCCCGTATTCTACCAGTTGCGGGGCCGGGCACGAAAAAATCGGCAGGAATTGCTATAATCGAAAACCGACGCGGGCGTGGTTCAATGGTAGAACAGGTCCTTGCCAAGGATCAGACGGCGGTTCGATTCCGCTCGCCCGCTCCAGATTTAATCGAATGACCAAAGTCTCCCAGCGCCTCATGATCAGCGCACCGCGCGAATCGGTACGCCTCTACCTGCGCGACCTGGAAAACATCGTCAAGTATAGCCGGAGAATTCTCCAGCTCCAAGTCTCCTCGCAGGATGAGCACCGGGCCGCCTTCGAGGCGTCCGGCCGCTGCCTGGGCATGCCGTGGAAGTCCGCCTTCGAGGCCGAGTTTTCCGCCGACGGCGGCCTCGTGCTCTCCGCGGCCAAAGGGCCGTTCGGGCTGGTTCGGGCGGCCTACCATCTCCGCCAAGTCTCGGGCGGGACCATCCTTTCCCACAGCGAGGAGTACCGCCTCCCCCTGCTTCTGCGCCCCTTAAGCCCGCTGTTTAGGAAAATCCTCTCGGAAACGATGGAGCTGGAGTTGCGAGTCGTCAAGGAAGGCGCCGAGCGTTTAAATCGCCAGATCCGCCTGCGTGAAATCGAGTCCGCGCTCTAGGCCGTCAGCGCGGGGCGGGAGCGTCCAGCTCCCTCATTTTCTTCCAGGACAACAAGAGCCAGCCCAAACCGCAGATCGCCGCTTTCGCCGCCGTCCCCGCCGCGGGGCGCGAGAAGACGAACTCGGCCGCGTAGAACAAGAAGCCGGCCAGAA
>JAGWJU010000008.1 GCA_028865585.1 Elusimicrobiota bacterium
GCGAGGAAGATTTCGTCCAGGTAGAGGGATTCCGGACCCTCCGTGCCGACGGCGCCGCCGACCGGGGCGGTTACGTGCCAGTACTGCGACGTCCCGGTGGGCTGGGCGTTGGTGTCGAAGGTGTAGCTGGAGAGCTTGACGCCGGCCACCAGCTCCGAGACCTGTTGGAGGTTGGGCACGCCGCTGCTCACGATGACGGTCCCGGGCGGGTCCGAACCGTCCGCCTGCCAGGTTTGCGCCACGCTGAAGGCGTTTAGGAGCTGGTTGACCTTGATGAGCTTCCAGCCCGTGAAGGTGATGGGCACGTCGACCTCGTAGAAATTCTGGTCCGTGCCGGCGCGCAGGAAGAAGATGTTGTTGTGGCAGTCCGCGTTGCCGCTGGCGCAGGTGGCGCTGTTCCCGGCCTGGGCGTTGCCGTAGACCAGGAACTCGAGCTCCTTGTGCTGGCTCATGTCGATGGAGGGCGTGAAGACCCTCTTGGTGACCACCACGGCGCTGACCGTGCTGCCGGTGGTGTTGTATTGGGGTTGCTCCACGGAAAGCCCGTCGTACTGCAGCTCCAGCGCCTGCTCCTGGACGTTCTGGGTAGTGGACTGTTGTTGGAGATTGGCGAGACTGCCGTAGAGCTCGTTGAAGACCGACTCCGCGTCGCCGCCGGCGTTGTAGATGGGGATGTAGTTGGGGTTGGTGGCGTTGTTGATTGGCTCGATGAGCATGCTCTCGCCGGCGATGGGAGGATTGTTGGTCGCGGGGTCGATGGGCGAGCCGTTCTGCCAGGTCTGGCCCAGCACCGCGATTTTTGCGAATTGGAGCGTGCCGCTGGCGGCGGCGCCTGTGTGCAGGACCGAGATGGTGATGTTTTTGATGTTGGTCCAGGCGGTCGCGTTGGCGGTCGAGATGTTCAAGGGAATGTCCAGCACCATCCAGCCGGAATTGTTGGTCGCGCCGTTGAAGTCGATATTATCGTGAACGGTTCCCGAGGAGTCTTGCAGGCAGTTGGCGCCGCTGATCGAACAGCCGGCGTTCTGAGAGAACGACGGATTGAGGGACTTGACGTAGCCGTAGTTGTCGCCCAAGCCGTCGTCGGGCTTCAAGACGCCGGTGCCGTAGAGGTCCTCCGAATCGATGCGGCCGTTGTTGGCCCCGAAGCGCACCGAGAGGCTGCCGGGCTGGTAGGTGGTGCCGCCGATGGTCACGGCCGTCTGCGGGTAGTAGTAGAGCCAGCCGACGTCTTCGCCCGGGTCCAGGACGCCGTTGCAGTTCAAGTCCTCGGTCTTGGCCGCGGAGGTGATGATGCTGCCGTTGGCGCAGTAGAGCGTGGTGCCGCCCGTGCCGTCCATGTCGTCGCTGATGCCGCCCAAGCGGA
Organism: Elusimicrobiota bacterium; assembly: GCA_028865585.1. Classification (GTDB taxonomy): domain Bacteria; phylum Elusimicrobiota; class Elusimicrobia; order UBA1565; family UBA9628; genus JAGWJU01. The sequence continues at coordinate 1,367 of JAGWJU010000008.1, forward strand.
AGTTGAGCGAGTTGCCGGACTTGTCTCCGTACATGACGACCTGCAGGATGGTCTTTTGGGAGAAGTCCAGGCCCGTGGTGGAGAAGGGGAACGTGATGGACTGCTCCTGCGAGGCCGGATCGGAGAAGTCGTACTTCAGGTCGAGCACGTTCTGGGTTTGCCCGGAGTTGGCCTGGGCGTTGGGAGTGATGCTCAGGATGGGGACGCTCGCGTTGTACCAAGTCAGCTTGGAGGGGTCGGTCGGCCCGACCTCGGTGCCGCCGGTTTCGCTTCCGGTGCTGCCTAGGCAGTTAGCCGCTCCGGGAGATTGAATGTTGCCTGAGACTGATGATGAAAGGCTGTTGCAGGCGGGGTTTGTGGCGATGTCCCAAGAGCCGTAGAACAAGTCGGCGTCGTTTTCCTGCGAGATGCCCTCCATGTTGTCGATGATGGCGTAGCTGTTGAGGTTGAACTGCTGGCGGCTCTGCGCCACCTCCGCGCTCAGGTTGGTGGCGTGCAGGGCGCCGGGGATGACGTCGACGTCCTTCAAGGCGGTGTTGAGGTCGTAGACCAGGAGGCTCTGCGACAAGTCCGTGATGTCGGGCGTGGTCGGGGACTTCGAGCCCGCCTGGTAGAGAAGAGTCGTTCCGATGCTGAAGTGCCGGTTGAAGTCGTAGGACAGGCGTCCGCCCAGGAGCGAGGTGTTGGAGATGCCGCCGAAGGCGGAGACCTCGTAGCTGATGTCGATTTCCGAGTTGGGCTGGATGCGGTCCGGGTTGAAGAAGGTGATGAAGCCGCCGTTGTAGTCGATGTAGTAGTCCACGTTGCGGTTGAGCTTCTGGTTGTCCAGGAGCACGATCTCCGACTGCGGCACGATGTTGGGCTCCAAAGTGAAGGTCTTGAAGCGGTAGCTGTACTCCACGTGGATGATGCGCTTGGAGATGGGCGTCTGGGCGTAAATCTGCGGGTCCACGGTGGCCGAGTCCCCGACCGCGGCGAAGGGCTGCTGCAGCTGGAAGATGCCTTGGGCGAAGTCCATGTTGATGGTCTGCGGGTAGATCTGCTGCGGGTTCAAGCCCGAGCCCACCTCGTTGCGCGTCGTCGGATCGAGCACCTTGAGGATGAAGTTGCCGTGGCCGTTGTCGTTGACGATGTCGGTCTGGCCCACGTTGTAGAAGGTCTTCATCTCCCGGTCCCAGCCGGACTCCGTGGGCGTCGAGATGTAGATGTCCCCGGAGGTCTTGATGAGCACGGGGCAGGGCAAAGTATAGCCGGCCGGCGGCGAGCCGATGACGCTGGTGGTCTGTCCCGTCGCCGGGTCGTCGTAGCATTGCGCCTGGTTTAGGGAGGCGTTGGTGGCCACGCTGCTGCTCGACGCCTCGACCGAGACGGTGTTCCCGGAGGCGTCCGTGAAGTCGACGGCCACCACGTCGCCCGGCTGGCGCGGCACCCGGAACTGGATGATGCCGTGGACGTAGTCCATGATGTAGTCCGAGCCCGGGGAGAGCTGGATGAAGCTGCCGGTGTAGGTGGAGCTGTGCACGGCCAGGTCCTGGGCCGTCAGGGTGACGTTGTTGGCGTTGACCTGGGTGATGTTCTGGTTGGAGAGGTAGACCCGTTCGCTGCCCTGCTTGATGGGCAGCCTGGCCCCGTCCCCGAAGGCCAGGTCGTAGTAGGTGTAGCGGACGTAGGAGGTGTCCGGGATGTCCTCGGTGACGAATTGGGTGTTGCCGACGAACTGCTTGGTGTGCGTGACGCCCTGCGTGCGGCTGGCAATCGCCGTGAAGCGCGCGCCCTTGTACTGGAAGTCGCCCCGGATGCCGAAGAGCTGCTTGTCGTAGGAGACGAACTCGGTCGAGGGCAGGGACAGGTCGATGTCGCCGAAGGACACGTTCTGCACGACCTCGTTGGGGTCTCCGGTGTAGACCACCGAGATGTCCTGGTGGTTCTGCTGGGTGTCGTCGTAGTCCACGTTGACGGTGATCTTGGGGCCGATTTTGCCCTGCATGCGCAGCTGCAGCTGCTGGGTGATCTGCAGCGCGTTGGTGACCGCGGGCTGCCCGGTCGCGTTCTGGGAATGCAGGAAGCGCTTCTCGGAGTACGACACTCCGACGACTTTGCGGCCCGTGACCGAGAGGCTGGTGCCGTAGGTGGGGAGTTCCAGCTCCGGCGGCGGAGGGTTGGGCGTGCCGGTCGAAATGGCCAGGCCCTGCTGGGCGAAGAACTCCGCCTCCTGCTCGCGCAGCTCCTGCTGGCGTTCGCGCTGCTCCTGGTTTTGCCGCGCGGCGTTGTACTCGGTCTGCGTGTAGGCGATGGGCGGCAGGGCCTCGATGAACTTGGAGAATCTCACCGGCGCCGCAGCGGCGCTCGCGCTGGAGGACGGCTCCTCGAACAGGCCCGCGATGGCCTCGGTGGACATCAGGACCATGGGCCCCGCGTTCTTGATGGCCGCGGGCGAAACCTGGAGCACGGTCGGCGCGGCCTGGGAGGAGCTCTGAGCCGAGGGGCTTTGGGTCTGGTTTTGCTGGGGGGAGGAAAGATCCGGATCGTAGGGCGTCGAGAACTGCGCCCAAAGGGCCGTTCGCGCGGGAAAATAACAGAACGCCAGCAGCGCGGCGATGGCGAGCCGGCGGCGGGTCAGCACCGAAAGGGGCCTTTTCGCTCTCGCCGCGGTCCGCCGGTAAAGCGCCGGCGCGCGGGCGCACGAGGGGCTTGTGCCCTCGAGGGGGAGTCGGGCGCGGCGTCGTTCAATGTTTGGCTCACTCTGCTGCGCCCGCAGGGAAGTCTCGAACCTTCATCCGAACGGAAAAAGAATCGGTTCCTCTCGCGCGCAAAAATATAAAATAAGTATAGCTGGGGTCTCGATCTTGTCAAGATCGGCGCGGTTAACGCCGGCCCCGCGGGAGGAACTCAATGACGCAAACGAAATCGGCTTCGGCCGCAAACGCTCTCAAGGCTCTTTCGGCCCTCGGCCAGTCGGTCTGGCTCGATTACATCCGGCGCGATCTGATGGCGACCGGAAAGCTCAAGCGCCTGGTGGACGAGGACGGCTTGGCCGGGCTCACGTCCAACCCCTCGATTTTCGAAAAAGCCATCGCCGAGAGCCCGGATTACGCGCCCAAGCTGCGGGAGTTGAAGGCCAAGCCCGGCCTCTCCGCCATGGACATCTACGAGGCCGTCGCCATCCGAGACATCCGCGACGCGGCGGACGCCCTGCGCCCTGTCTACGACAAGACCAAGCGCCGGGACGGCTACGTCAGCATGGAGGTTTCTCCTTATCTGGCCCGCGACACCCAGGGCACGCTGGCCGAGGCGCGCCGGCTCTGGAAGGCCGTCGGAAAAGAGAACCTCATGATCAAGGTCCCGGGGACGCCCGAGGGCATCCCCGCCATCGAGACCTTGATCTCCGAGGGCATCAACGTCAACGTGACGCTGCTGTTCTCCCGCGAGCTCTACGCCAAGGCCGCCTGGGCCTACGTCTCCGGCCTGGAGAAGCGCGCGGCCAAGGGCGAGGAGGTCTCGGGCATCGCCGGCGTGGCCAGCTTTTTCGTCAGCCGCATCGACACCGCGGTCGACGCCAAGCTTTCGGAGATCGCCAAGGCGGGGGGCGAACGCGCGAAGACCGCCGAGGGCCTGATGGGCAAGGCCGCCATCGCCAACGCGAAGCTCGCCTACGCGCTCTACAAGGACATCATCGCGGACAAGCGCTGGGCCGCGCTGGCCGCCAAGGGCGCCATGACCCAGCGCCTGCTCTGGGCCAGCACCAGCACCAAGAACCCCAAGTACCGGGACGTCCTCTACGTCGAGGAGCTCATCGGCCGGGACACCGTCAACACGGTTCCGCCCGCGACCTTGGACGCCTTCCGCGATCACGGCCGCGCCGCCGCGACCTTGGACGCGGGCCTGGACGAGGCCAAGGCGCAGCTCTCGGCCTTGGAGGGCCTGGGCGTTTCCTTGAAGGCCGTCACCGACGAGGTCCTGGCCCACGGCGTCAAGCTCTTCGCCGATTCCTTCGACAAGCTCCTGGCCGCGGTCGGCCGGTCGTCCTGACGTGGAGGCCGCGATGAGCGTGAACGCCTTGGAGTCCCGCCTGCCCGAGCCCCTGGCCGGAGAGTCGGCCCGGGCCTTGAGGGAATGGCAGGACGACGGAAAGCACGCGCGCGTGTGGTCGCGCCACGCGGGACTTTGGACCGGGACGGACGAGGCGAAATGGATGGGCTGGCTGGACGTCATCGAGCGCCAACTGGCCCGCGCCCCGGAGTTCTCGGCGTTCCAGGGCGAGATTAAAAAGGCCGGATTCTCCCACGCCCTTCTTCTGGGCATGGGAGGCTCGAGCCTGTGCCCCGAGGTGCTGCGCCTGAGCTTCGCGAAGACTCCGGGCTTTCCCCAGCTCCTGGTGCTCGACTCGACCGATCCGGAGCAGATTCTTTCCTTCGAGCGGCGCATCGACGCGGCGAAAACCTTGTTCATCGTTTCCAGCAAGTCCGGCGGCACGCTCGAGCCCAACATCCTCATGGATTACTTCTGGGCCGCGGCGCAAAAAGCCCTGGGCGAGGGGAAAGCGGGCGCGCATTTCGTGGCCGTGACCGATCCGGGCTCCGCGCTTGAGAAAATCGCGAAGGAGCGCGGATTCCGCCGCGTGTTCCACGGCGAGCCCGCCATCGGCGGCCGCTACTCCGCGCTCTCCGACTTCGGGATGGTTCCGGCCGCGGTCATGGGCCTCAACGTCGCGAAGTTCCTTGAGGCGGCGCGCGCCATGCAGGAGGCCTGCAAGTCTCCGCGCCTCTCGGAGAATCCCGGCGCGGTCTTGGGGACGATTCTGGGGACGGCGGCGCGGCGCGGCCGGGACAAGGCGACCTTCATCGCCTCGCCCGGCATCCGCGGCTTGGGCGCCTGGCTCGAGCAGCTTTTGGCCGAGTCGACGGGCAAGGAGGGCAAGGGCGTCATCCCCGTGGATGGGGAGCCTTCCGTCGCGCCCAAGATTTACGGGGCCGACAGGCTCTTCGTCTACCTGCGCCTGGAAGGCGCCTCCGACCCGGCTCAGGACGACGAGGCCGCGGCCCTGGAGAAGGCGGGCCACCCGGTGGCGCGCGTGCGCGTGGCCGACGCCTATCATCTGGGGCAGGAGTTCTTCCGCTGGGAAATCGCCACGGCCGCGGCCGGCAGCCTCATCGGCATCGATCCGTTCAACCAGCCGGACGTGGAGGCGAGCAAGATCGAGACCAAGGCGCTCATGGACAAGTACGAGAAGACGGGCGCCTTCCCCGGCGAGAGCCCGATTTTCGAGGAAGGCGGCGTCAAGCTTTTCACGGACGGGGCCGGCGCCAAGTCGTTGTCCGGCGCCGAGAAAACGCTGTCGGGCTATTTGCGCGCCCACGCCGCGCGCTGGAAAAAAGACGACTACTTCGCGCTCCTGGCTTATCTGGAAATGAATCCCGAGCACGAGAAAATTCTCAACGCCGCGCGGCGGGCCTTGCTGGAGAAGACCGGCGCGGCCGTCTGCCTGGGCTTTGGCCCGCGCTTCCAGCATTCGACCGGCCAAGCCTATAAGGGCGGACCCGCCACGGGCGTCTTCCTGCAGATCACGGCCGATCCGGCGCAGGACGTTCCGGTGCCGGGGAAAAAATACGCCTTCGGCGCGGTCAAGGCCGCGCAGGCGCGGGGAGACTTCGCGGTGCTCTCCCAGCGCGGGCGCCGCATCCTGCGCGTTCATCTTCCCGGCGCCAAAAGCCTTGGGGTCTTCGCCGAGGCTTTGCGCCGCGCGCTGGCCTGAGGGCGGAGCCGAAAATGCCCGAAGCCGTGGTTCTCGCCGGAGACGTCGGGGGGACCAACACGCGCCTGGCGCTTTTTAAGCTCGGCGCGGCGCTCAAGCCCGCGGCGCTGGACATCTACCCCAGCCGCGACTACGATTCCCTGGGCGCGGCGCTCAAGGCTTTTACCGCCAAGCACGGCGCGGGAGTCGCGGCCGCGTGCCTGGGCGTGGCGGGTCCGGTCAAGGACGGACGCGTCGAGGCCACCAATCTGCCGTGGGACATCGACGCCCGCGCGCTTTCGCCCTTCTTGGGCGGCGCGCCGGTGCGGCTGCTAAACGATTTGGAAGCCAACGCCTGGGGCTTGGCCGAACTCTCGGACAAGGACTTCGCCTCACTCAACGCCGGGGCGCCCGGCGCTTCGGGCCACCAGGCGCTCATCGCCGCGGGCACGGGCCTGGGCCAGGCGCTGCTCATCGACGCGGGCGGCCGCAAGACGCCGGTCGCCACCGAGGGCGGCCACGCGGATTTCGCGCCGCGCACGGACGAGGAGGCCGCGCTGCTCGCCTTCTTGCGCGGAAAATTCGGGCGGGTGAGCTGCGAGCGGGTGCTCTCGGGCCCGGGCCTCGTCAACATCTACGATTTTTTGCGCCAAGTCCGGAAGATGCACGAGCCCGCCTGGCTCGCGGGGGAGATGAAGTCCGAGGATCCCTCGGCGGCGATTTCAAAGGCCGCCTTGGAGGGACGCGCGGAGATTTGCGCGCGCGCCCTGGAGATTTTCGTTTCCGTCTACGGGGCGCAGGCCGGGAACATGGCGCTCTCGGTGCTTTCCCGCGGCGGGGTGTTCCTGGGCGGAGGCATCGCGCCGAAGATTTTGTCCGAGCTGCAGAAGCCGGCCTTCATGAAGGCTTTCCTGAACAAGGGCCGGATGAGCCCGGTGCTCGAAACGATTCCCGTGCGCGTGGTGCTAAACGACCACGCCGCCCTTCTGGGCGCGGCCCGCTGCGCCCTTCAAATGCCGGGCGCCGTCGCCCGCTGACGCGGCCGCTTTTTTAGCGCCGTCCTGCGCGGCCACGCGCGAGGCCAGGACGAATTGGGCCAGCGCCAAAATCCCCACGCCCGCCCCCACGATGCCGAAGGAAAGGCGCACGCCCGCGCCCAAGGCGAAAGCGGCGCCCATCATGGCCTTGAGCAGGACCGAGGCCGCGTTGGCGCCCAGGCGCGACGCGGCCGTGACGCCTCCGGCCGCCTCCAAGGGAGTCGCTTCCTGGAGACGGCGGGCGAGCGAGAGCCTGGCGCCCGTGTTGGCCAGGGAGAAGAAAAACGCCGCGGCCATCATCACGGCCAAGCCGCCCGGAATCCAGCCCGCGGCTAGGCTGATGGAGCCGACGGCGCCGAACGCGATCCATTTCGCGGCGGAGCCCAGATCGGGGAACCGTCCGTAAAGAAGGGCTCCCCCGACGCCGCCCAAGGCGAAGGCGGCGCCCAGCCACCCCGCGGTCGCGGGCGCATGGAGAAGCCCCTTGGCGAAGAACGCGGAGAAAAGCTTGCGCAAAGGGTAGAGGTTGAGCAGCGCCAAGCCCGCGCAGGCCAGCAGCAGGGTCTTGTCCGTGAGCGCGAGCCGCAGGCCCGAGAGGCTGCCGCCGAGGCGGGCTTCGCCCGGGCGGTTGGCCGGGCGCGGCCGCTGAGGAATCGCCGTAAAAATCAGGGCGGCCGCGGCGAAGCCGGCCGGCACGGCGGCCTGCGCGGCGACGCCCTTCATCCAGAGCAGAAACGCGCCCAGCATGAGGGGGCCGGCCACGCCGCCGATCTCGTAGGCCAGCTCGTAGCGGGAGTTGATGCGGTCAAGCCTCTTCGGATCGTTTTCGCCCAGCTCCAAAGGCACGGTGTGCACGGCGGTGTCCGTAAATCCGCGCACCAAGGCGTCGAGCGTGTAGGCGGCCATCGCGCGGCCGAGCGTCAGGACCCCGGCCGCCCAGGCGAGCGGGATGAGCGCCAGGGCCGCGGCGCGCATGAGCGTCGAGAGAATCAGGAGCCGCCGTGCGCCGATGCGGTCGGCGGGCCAGCCGCCCGCGAAGGTTCCCGCCATGTGGACCGCGGTGTCGAAGGCGGCGAAAAGCGCCGCGTCGCCGAAGGAGTGTGAGAGCTTGAGGATGAGCAGCGGCTGGGCCAGATGGAGCGCGCTGTTGGCGAGTTCCGAGACGAAGACGCCGCCCAGCAGGCCGCCCAGAGGAACTGGTTTTTGCGCGGCGGGCTCAGGAGCCATGAGCGCCGGATTTTTTCGTGGCTGCGAGCTTCTTAAGATAGCGCGCGTGCGCCGCGGCGATTTCGTCCCGGATGGCCAGCGCGGCGGCGACCAAATCGTTCCAGGAGGATCCCAGGTGCGCCTCGATGTCCGCCGGGGAGCCCTTGACTGAAAGCGCGTGGGCGCGGCCCAGCTGCGTGCCCACGGCGTAGACGAAGTCCTCCTGCTGCTCCTTGTCCAGCATCTTCTTCATCTTGGCGTTCTGCGGCTGAATTTGCCGCACGTAGTACTCGACGCCGTCCAAGGCCGCGTAGCCGGGGCGCTCCTCCCATCCGGGCGCGAGGAGATTGCCCGCCTCGATCATGCGGCGGCCCTGAGAGGGAGAGGGGTTCGTGAACCACTGCGTGTCCGGATCGGCCCGGACTTGCTTGAAGTTGAGGAAAATCCGATCGAGCCCCGACTTCGGATTCTTGGGCGCCAAGACGGCGAGGTAGATGCTCCTAAAGCCCATCGAGCCTTGCCCGCGGCCGGCCTCCTCGACGAAGTAGTCGTCCAGCAGGCTCTCTTCGCCGCGGTTTTCCAGATAGCCGCGCAGGAGGGCTTGGATTTTAGGATCGGAGGGCGGCAGCGGATTGGCCCGCATCTCCTGGGTCCAGCCTTTTTCCGCCGCGAGGTAGGCGTCGGTCGATTCTTCGTCCTTCTTGGGCTCCTTGTCCTTCAAGGCGCGCGCCTCGGAGAAGGGGCGGTCCGGATGGCGCAGGCCGTGGAGATAGCCCTTCTTCATTTGGCGCAGGACCTTGTCGGAGAGAAGCCCCTTGACCGGCTTTTTTTGGCGCAGGGAAACCGAAACCATCAGGCGGGCCAAGTCCCAGGCGTAGGGCCCGAAGCGGGACCGGTCGAAGTCGACCATGGCCGCGCCGCGCGCCGATTTGGCGTAGTTGTCGACGTGCGGCGAGCCGTGCAGGAAGGCCCGCGGCATCGTCGAGGCGTCCAGAAGCTGGACGAAGCGCTCCTGCATGGGCAGAAGCATGTTGCGGAAGTAGAAGTGGACGCCGCGCTTGGGGTGCCGGTAATTCTCCTGGATGTTTTTCGCGTCGTCCGCGGGGTTCTTGTCGAAAAGATTGGGCGCCGCCGCGGGCGCGTCCTTGCGCTTGTAGGCCGCGAGAGGGCCCAGGACCTTGCCCGCGCGTTCGGAAACTTGCCGGCGCAGGCTCTCGCGATCCTGCCGCGCGTCGATGATGTGGAAGCCGAACTCCTTGGCCTGCCGGTCGTAGGAGTCCGCCACGCGGGACTGGAAAATGTGGAAGTTCTCCGCGTCGTCTTGGGCGAAGCCCATGTCGCGTCCGGCCGCGTAGTAGTTCTGGCCCAGGACCGTGTTCGGCGGGCCGTCGTCCGAGAAGTCCTCGGAGAGCTTGAGGCGGTCCTCGGTCCGCGCCAGCACGCGCCCGATGGCCGTCTCGACCGGCAGCCGGAAATAGAACGTCAGATCCGGGCGAATGGCCGAGGCGTAGAGCCGGCGCAGCCAAAGCGGGTCGTTGCCGCGCACCGAATCGCGGGCCAGGGCGGTGTAGAAGTAGCGGTCGGAGAGGACGATGGAGCCTTCCCGCAGCGCCGGGAGGATGACGTTCTCCAGGCGGTCGGAGAGGTCCGCGGCGTTGAGCGCCGCGAAGGAGGCGGGGGCCAGCGTGCGCTCCCGCTTGGCCTTCCTGACGGCCTCGGCGACGAGCTCGGAGGAATTCCACCGCGTGGTCACGACGTTCAGCCCCTGCGCTTCGAGGGATTCCTTGAGCATCTCCAACTGCGTGGACTTGCCCGAACCGTCCAAACCTTCGACCACGATGAGCCGCCCCGGGAGCCCGTGAGCGGACGAGGTTTTGGGCGACACCGCCGGGCGCGCCGCGGCGATGGCGCCGGCCAGGGCGACGGCCGCCAGACGGCGCGAGAGCCAAAACTGGGAGGCGGCGACGAGGCCCAGGCCCAGGCCGACGACCATAAAGGCGTGGACGGGGGACGCGAAGGCGAAGGCCAGGCCCACGCCGAATTTGAGCGCCGCGGACATCAGGTTGCCGGAGAAGCGCGTCAGGCCCATCACCGAGCCTTCGGCGCCGTAAGGAATGTTCGACTGCAGCGTCGAGGCGACGGAAATCCGGGACATGACGTTGGTCATGGCGAAGACCAGGCACCCCAAGGCCATGGGCAAAAACGCGTGCGGCGCCATGGCCGCGGCGAAGGCCAGCACGCCGCCGGCGCCCCACTTGAGCCAGGCGGGCGCCGGGATTTTTTTGTAGAGGCGGCCGTAGAGAAGAGAGCCCAGCACCCCGCCCAGGCCGAAGGCGCCCACGAGCCAGGCCGTGTCGGTGGGCGCGTCCAGGATGTTTTTGGCGAAAAGCGCGGGCAGGACGCTTTTCAGCGGGTAGACCGTCACCAGGAGCGTCGCCAGCATGGCCAGCCGCAGCCCCGGGTTTTTGCCGATGAGGCGCAGAGAACTCATGAAAGTCCCGTGCGCGATTTCTTGTCCGGGAGCTGAAACCCGATCGGCGCGTCCGCGGGGCATCAGGAAGAAAAGCCCCGAAGCCGCGGCGAAGGCGGCGGGAATCATCCAGTTGGCCGCGGCGAGCCCCGTGAGGGAGAGAAGCGCGCCCATCAAGAACGGCCCGGAGAGCCCGCCCAATTCGAAGGCGGTCTGATAGCGGGCGTTGAGCTTGTCCAAGGCCGGCTTGCTTTTGCCCACCAAGGCCATGGGCGCCGTGTTGCGGGCGGTATCGGAGACGCCGCGGATGAGCGAGTCGGCCAGGTAAACGCCCAGAATGGGGGCCAGCCCCAGGCCGCCGGTCCAGAAAAGAGGGATGAGGGCCAGCGTCGCGGCGCGTCCGGCCGCGGCCGCGGCCAAAAGAGTCTTGGGGTGGATGTGCCTGGCCAGTCGTCCCCCGACGAGAGTGCCGAGCGCGTCCATTGCTCCGGCCAGGGCGGTGGCGAAGCCCACCGCGCTCAAGGCGCTCGTGAGCTTGAGCAGGACCAGGGGCAGGGCGACCTGTAGGGCGTTGGCGGCCATTTGGCTCATGAAGATGCCGGTCAGGTAATGCCAGGCTTTCGGCGCCGAGCCTTTGGGCACGGAGGGCGGCGCCGCGGGGACGGAATTCGCCGCGCCTCCGCCGTTGCTTGAAGCGACCGCGGGCAAAAGACCGGGCGTTGGGGTGCCGCTGAGACTACCCCGCGCGTTCGGCGCCTTGACGCCGATGGCTTGCGCCGGCCCCGGAAATGCCGTGAAATCCGCGCGGTTCCGATCCGACTCAAGCGACGCGGGCTTGGAGGCGAGCACGCGGGCGATTTTTCCCAGGGCGGCCAAACGGTGGACGGCGCCGGCTCGGCGTCCGTTTTCGGAAGCCTCGGCCGATGAAGGGCGGCTTGAAGGGACGCCCGGGGCAGGCTCTTCCGCGGCGGCGCCCGGCAAAGCCTCGGGGACGGCGGGCGCCGCATCCGCGGGCGCGGCTTTTGGGGCGGCCGGCGCCTGCGCGCGTTTGGGCGCGGCGATTTGCGGCAAGACTTCGGACGTTTGGGCGGGAAGATCCGGAATTTGGCCGGCCCCGAGCGCCGCCGGGGCCAATGAAACGGCGTCCAGCGGGGACGCCATGGTGTTGAGGGAGACGACATTGACCTCGACGGGTTGCTCGGCGGAACCGCCGCCGGTCTCGTCGACCTGGGCGCACAGGGGCTGGGCGAAGATTCCGAAAAAATAGAGCGCGGCGGCGGCTAGGCGCAGCGGCTTTAGAGCCATGAGTCTTTCCGCCGGTAGATTTTGCGGGCCGGCACGCTCACGAGGCGCCGCTCGGGCAGGACGAGCGCGGTCAAGCGCCCGCCGTAGACGCAGCCGGTGTCCAATCCCACGGCGTTCTGGCGCAGGACGGGCTCGCGTCGGGACCAATGCCCGAAGACCGCCAAGCGCCCGCCGCGGTAGCGGGCGTACCAGGGCTCGCCGGTCCGGGCGAGGCGGCGCAAGGTGATGAGGTCCCACGCGGACTGCCGCAGCAGGGGCTTGCGCGGGTCGAAGCCCGCATGCAGGACGAGATATCCGTTCTCTCGGATCCAGAGGGGCCAGGAGGAGATGAAGCGGCGGTAGCTCTCGCGGCGCCCGCGCAGCTGGCGCCAGGTCGCCGCGTCGAGGACTTTGCCGTCGGGCAGTTCGGCGCCCCGCTTGCGGGCCAGAAATCTCCGCTCGTGGTTTCCCAATACGCAACGCAGATTCGGGGTTCCCATGGCCCAGTCCAGCACGCCCCGGCTGTGGGGGCCTTTGCCGATGAGGTCTCCCACGCTGATGAGCCGGTCCTGGGAGCCGGCACGGACCGCGCGCAGGAGGTCTTGCAACTCGTCCAAGCAGCCGTGCACGTCCCCGAAGATGATGGTGCGCACGCCCGCTTTGTTCATGGCTCTGAAGTTATTATAGGCCGCCGCCTGAATTAGCTCCATAACGGGCGGATAAAATCCCGGTGACAGCCGCGTGACGGCGGTTTGGGTTTATGGCATACTTGAGCCATGGTCGGCGGTTTTCAGGACGAATTTTCCAAGCAGGCGGCGGAGTACGCCAAGCACCGGCCGCGCTATCCAGCGGTGCTCATCGACTGCGTCTCCTCCTTGGCCCCGGGGCGGGCCTTGGCCTGGGATTGCGCCACGGGCAACGGCCAGGTCGCCGCGGCGCTGGCGGAGCGCTTCGAAGCGGTCTACGCCTCGGATCCGAGCTCGGCCCAGTTGGAGCACGCCGCGCCGCACCCGCGCGTGCGCTACGCTCTGGAGGCGGGGGAATCCTGCGGGCTTCCCTCCGCCAGCGCGGATTTGGCCACTTGCGCGCAGGCCCTGCACTGGATGAAGCCGAGGGAATTTTTCGCCGAGGTGCGCCGGGTCTTGAAGCCCGGCGGCGTGTTCGCGGCCTGGACTTATTGGGAGTGCCGCACGCCGTCGGCGGAAATCAACCGCGTTCTCGAGCGCTTTACGCTCGACGATCTCGGCTCCTATTGGGCGCCGCAGGTGGCGCTGCGCTTTAAAGGCAACCGCGGCATCGAGATTCCGCTCGAGCCCATCGATTGCCCCGAGTTCGTCATGGAGGCGCAGTGGGACTTGGCGGCCCTGATGGGTTACCTTCGCAGCTGGTCCGCGGTCCAGCGCTACATCGATCGCCACGGTACAAGCCCCTTGGGCGGCCTGCAAAAGACCTTGGAGCCGCTCTGGGGCGATGCGGCGTCGCGCAAGACGGTCTCATGGAACCTGAACCTGCTCGCCGGGCGCAACGCCTGAACTTTCGGTTTGGCGCCGCTTAAGCCAGGCAAATCTCCGCCAGCTGATCCAGCGTCATGGTCCAGCCCTGCCGCGCGCCCTGGGTCGCCTGCTCGTTGACGGGCGTCAGAACGGCGAAGGTCTGGTACACTTTGATTCTGGTGCGCCCGCCGAGGTCTTCGAAGGAGATCTCGGTCCGGATGTTGTCCTTGGGGTCGCCCGGAAATTCGCCCGTCCAGACGATGCGCGATTGCGGCGCGACTTCCTTATAAACGCCGGAGAAGTCGTGCCGGTTCCCATCGGGAAAAACCATCGCCATGGCGAAGCCGCCGCCCGAGCGGAACTCCATTTTGTCCACCTGCAGCGTCAGCGGTCGCGGCGCGAACCATTTCTTCAACTGTTGCGGATCGGCCCAAGCCCGCCACACGCGCTTAAGCGGCGCGTCAATGACGCGCTCAAGCCGCAGCTCGAAGCCGGGCGTGCTCGGCTTTCCCCCGGGGATTTCCGATTCGGCGACGTGCGCGTTCAGCCGCGCGAGCGTCTGCTCGCCGCCTTTGATGGCCCCATGAACCTTGACGACGAAATCGCGGTCCTCGGGTTTTTCGAACACGTGATGGATGGTCACCTCCGTCTTGCCGCCCAGGTTCTTCAAAGTCCAGGTCATCCGGAAACTGATGCCCCGCTCGCCTTTTTTTCCGCCGGCGACGGCGTAGATGATGTAATCCGGCGGCGCGATTTCCAGGAATTTAGTCGTGTTCGGATATTCGGCGCCGTCGGGCCCGATCAGGACGTGCTTCCAAAGGCCGCCCGGCTTAAAGGAAAACTCGCTCGTCTTGTTCCTAAAGCCCTCCGGGCCCCACCAGGCGTCGAGCTGCGCGGGATCCGAGAGCGCCTTCCAGACCCGCTCCTGCGTCGCGTTGACGACGCGCGAAATGACGATTTCCCGGTCGGATGCTTCCTTTGTCTTGGTCATGGGTTCTCCTTGAGGTATTTTTCCAGGGCGTCCAGGCGCCGATTCCACAGCGCGCGCTGGCTCTCGATCCAGTTCTGGGCTTCCTTCATTCGCTCGGCCTCGAGCCTGCAGACGCGCTCGCGGCCCCGCTTGCGGCGGGACATGAGCCCCGCCTGCTCCAAAATGCGCAAGTGCTTGCTGATGGCCGGGGCCGAGACCTTGTGCGGCCGGGCCAGCTCCGCGACCGTGGTTTCGCCCGAGGCCAGGCGCGCCAGGATGCCCCGGCGGATGGGATGAGAGAGCGCACCGAAGGCTAAGTCGAGCTGGCGCGGACTATGATTAACCATACGGTTAATTATAGTCCATGGTCATTTTTATGTCAAGGGGGCGCGAGAGTCCTTGACACCGGCCGATACGCGCCCGGCGGCGGCGAATCTGCTAAAATGGCTTTCATGAGCCCGTCGACGGAAGCCGCCATGCCCGACACGCCGGTCATGCGCCAGTACCGCGAGTTGAAAGAGCGCCACCCCGAGAGCGTCTTGTTCTTCCGCCTGGGCGACTTCTACGAGATGTTCGGGGACGACGCGCGCCTGGCCGCGCCCATCTTGGGCCTGGTGCTCACCTCGCGCCAGGGCGTGCCCATGTGCGGCGTGCCCTGGCACAACAAAAGCCACTACATCGCCAAGCTCCTGCAGGCCGGCCGCAAGGTGGCCGTGGCGGAGCAAATCGAGGGCGGCGGCGCGGGCGCCGAAACCTCCAAGAAGCTTTTCAAGCGCGACGTCGTGCGCGTGGTGACGCCGGGCACCGTCATCGAGGACGATTTGCTCGAGCCCTCCTCCGCCAACTTCTTGGCGGCCGTGGAGCGCGACGTGGTCGGCTGGGGCCTGGCGTGCTTGGACGTCTCCACGGGCGAGTTCTGGGCCGCGCAGTCCTTGAACGACCGCGGCGAACGCCGCTTGGCGGAGCTTTTGGCCCGCGTGCGCCCCAGCGAGATTTTGCTCGGGCCCGCGCGCGGCGAGGAGGCCGAATCGGGCGCCGTGCCCGCTTCGGCCTGCGCGACCATTTACGATCCGCCGCCGGCCCAAGACGAGCCCGAGTGGACCAAGGACTCGGTGTGGGCCAACCATCCGCTGGCCCGGCGCGCGGCGCTCAAGTGCCGCGCCTACGTCAATGAGTCCAAGCTCCATTTGCGCGAGCTCGCGGCGCCCGCCTACCGCGAGGCCGCAGAGGAAATGGCGCTGGATGAGACCGCCATCCGGACCTTGGAGTTGGTCGAGTCCGCCTCCGGCGAGCGTGCGCCCAGTCTCTGGAGCCTCCTGGATCGCGCCGGCACGGCCATGGGCAGCCGAAAAATCAAGGAATGGATTTTGCGCCCGAGCCTGGACCTTCCCGAAATCGAGTTCCGCCAGCAGGCCGTGGAGGAGCTTTCCGAAAGTCCGCTGGCCCGCACGCAGATCGCCGCGGTCCTGCGCGAGATTTCCGACTTGCCGCGGCTCATCAACCGCCTGGGCACGCGCGAAGCCGGGCCTCGCGACTTGGCCGGCCTGCGCGACTCCCTGGACCGCTTTCCGGACATCGACGCCTGGCTGCGCGGCATGGGCGAGCACTCTGCCTTTCTAAACCTCGCGGCGCGCTGGAGCGAGCCGTCCAAGGAGCTTGCGCGCTGCGCCGAGATGCTCGATCGAGAGCTCGCCGAGGAGCCGCCGGCCAAGCTTTCGGACGGCGGGCTCATCAAACCCGGCGTTAATCCGGATCTGGACGAGCTGCGCGCCTTGAAGTCCGACAGCCGGCGCTTTTTGGAGGAGCTCGAAGCCAAGGAACGCCAGGAGACCGGCATCGCGTCCATGAAGGCGGGCTACAACTCGGTCTTCGGCTATTACTTCGAGGTGACCAAGGCCCACCAGGCCAAGGTCCCGGCGCGCTTCGTGCGCAAGCAGACGCTCACCAACGCCGAGCGCTACATCACGCCGGAGTTAAAGGAGCTTGAGAACAAGATTTTGGGCGCGGAGGAGAAAATCATCCGCCTGGAAGGGCGGCTCTTCGAGGACTTGCGCCAAAGGACTTCGGACTGCCACGAGGCGGTCTTGGCGGCCGCGGCGGTCATCTCGGAGATGGACGCGCTCGCGGCGCTGGCGGAAGCGGCCTGCCTGCACGGCTT
>JAGWJU010000173.1 GCA_028865585.1 Elusimicrobiota bacterium
TCCAGCCGCCCAAGGTCGGGCCGATGATGGGCGCCACCACCACGCCCATGCCGTAGACCGCCATGGCCAGACCGCGCTTCTTGGGCGGGAAACTCTCCAGCAGGACCGACTGCGCGATGGGCTGGAGCGCTCCGCCGCCGGCGCCCTGCAGAGCGCGGAACAAGACGATGGAACCCAGACTCCCGGCCGCGCCGCACAGGGCCGAGGCCACGGTGAAAATGATGACGCAGGAAATCAGGAAGCGCTTGCGGCCGAAGTATCCTCCCAGCCAACCGGTGGCCGGCAGGACGATGGCGTTGGCGACCAAGTAGCTGGTGAGCACCCAGGTCGCCTCATTGGGCGTTGAGGAGAGGCTGCCTGCGATGTGCGGCAGGGCCACGTTGGCGATGGACGTGTCCAGGACCTCCATGAAGGTCGCCAGCATGACGGCGAAGGCGATGATCCAGGGATTGACCGGGGAGACCCAGTCCTGGGCCGGAGCTGCGGGTGGCGTCGCGGCGTCGCTCATGGCGCGGCCTCCCGGCCGGCTCCTTTAGCGCAAGTCGACGGTCGGCTCGACCGACATCCCCACCGCGAGCGGATACGTGGGATTGGGCGCGTCATCGAAAACGATTTTGACGGGAATTCTCTGCACCACCTTAACGAAGTTCCCGGTCGCGTTCTCTGGCGGGAGCAGGCTGAAGGCCGCGCCCGTGCCGCGCTGGATGCTGTTGACGTGCCCGTGGAAGACGACGCCGGGATAGGTGTCGATGGTGATTCGGACCTTCTGCCCGGGGTGCATGTCGGTGACCTCTGTCTCCTTGAAATTCGCCAGGACCCAGAGCTTGTTCGGCACGATGGCCATCAAGTCCTGGCCGGTCTGCACGTACATGCCGGCGACGGCGCTCTTCTCGGAGACGTGCCCGTCCGTGGGCGCGGAAATCTTGGTGTAGGAAAGGTTCAAACGCGCCTGCTCCAAGCCCGCCTGGGCCAGCTCCACCTGGGCCTTGGCCTGCTGGTAGGCGGCCAGCGCGTGATCATACTCCTGCCTGGAGGCTTCGTCGCGCGCCGCCAAGTCCTTGTAGCGCCGCACGTCGAGGCTGGTCTTGTTCTCCTGCGCTTGCGCGCTGGCGACCTCGGCCTGGGCCTGGTCCAGCCGCGCCTGGTAGTCGCGCGGGTCGATTTGGAGGAGCGGATCGCCTTTCTTCACCTTTTCGTTGTCGCTCACGTAGACGGCGACGATTTTGCCGGGGACTTGGGGCGCGATGGGCACATCGTCGGTCGCGATGAAGGCGTCGTCGGTGGAGGCGTGAGACATGTAGTAGCGCCAGTACTTGACTCCCAGGATCAAGGCGGGCACCAGAACCACGGCGCCCACGATCATCAACGTCCTCTTCTTGCCGCCGTTCGCCCCTGCCGTTTTCTCCATGTTCGTCTCCTCTGAAATTCCTAGAGCTGGAACGCGTCCATCTTGCCCAGCGCGACGGCCAGGCGCACCCGCGCCTGGTTGTAGAAGGCCAGCGCCGAGACGTGCTCGTCGCGCGCCACCTCGATGGAGGTCTGCGCGCTCAAGACCTCGAGGTTGTCCGCCACGCCGGAGCGGAAGCGGTCGCGCGCCATGTCGAGCTCTTTTTGCGCCAGCCCCAGGGACTCGTCGGCGGCGCGCACCTGCTCCTGCGCGGCCAAGACCTGCGCCGAGGCGATGCGCACCTCTTTTTCGATTTCCTGCTTTAAATCGCCCAGCGTCAGCCTAGCCTCCTTCTCGCGGCTTAAGGCCGCGCGCACGCGGCCGTAGTCGGAGCCGTCAAAAAGCGGCAGGCTCACGAGGGCGCCCACTTCGCGCGTCTCGTGCACGTTCTTGGAGGGGTCGGTGCCGCTCAAGCCGTAGTCCGCGGACACGGACAAGGACGGCAAAAGCGCTCCCTCGGCCGAGCGGGCCGCCAGATCCTCGACGCGGAGCTCCTCCTTGGCCACCGAAAGCTCCACGCGGCTTTCCAGCGCCTCCGAGATGGCGGTCTGGGTCGAAACGGGCGCCTGCTCCGAGTCGCGCAAAGAGTCGGTCAGGATCAAATCGGCGTCCATGGGCAGGCCCAGCACCCGCTCCAAGTCAATGCGGGCGGTGCGCTCGTCCAAATCGGCCCGAGCCACGCTGTACTTCTCCTGGGCCACGCGGGTCTTGGCCCGCGCGACGTCCACGCCCTGGGCCAATCCTACTTGATGCTCATCCTGCGCCAGCACGTAGAGGCTCTTGGCCAAGTCCAGATTCGCGTGGGCCGCGGCCACGGCCTGGGCCGAGCGTTGGGCCTCGATGTAGGACATGGCGGCGTCCTCGGCCACGGCGGGGCGCGAGAGGTCCTGCTCGAGCTTGGCCAAGCGCACTTCGGCGCGCCCTTGGGCGAAGTCGGCGAAGCTCCGGGCGTCCAAGAGGTTCTCCACTAGGTGCAGCCGGGCGTCATAAAGCCCGTAGGGACCGATGACGATCGGCGTGCCGGGAACCAGCGGGGCCTCGAAGCCCAGGCCAGCGAGGTTGGAGGTGGCGTTTTTCTGGTATGCGGTCGCCGTAATCTGCGGCCAGAGTTCGGAGTAAAGCGTCATGGCGTCGCCCTTGGCCTCGCTGATTTTCTCGGCCGCCGTCAGGGACTGCAGGTTCTGCTTGAGCGCCAGCTGCACGGCGTCGGAAAAGCTCAGGTCGATGGTCTGGGCCGCGGCGGCGGGGAAGGCGGTCAGGGAGAGGACGGCGGCGAGAATGACTGACCCGTTAGTCATTTATAGATTAATGATAGCACACCGCGCGGCGCTTGTCCAGGGCCCCCGCCGCGCGAAGAAAAGGCGCCCGGCTTCGAGCCGGGCGCCTTTCGTCGGGACGGACGCCGCGCGATTTTTAGTCGTCGCCTCCCCGATCGCCGGAGCCTCCGCCTCTGTCGCCCCGCTCCATTTCAGAACCGTTGCCGCCGTCGTCCATACGGCCCTGTTCGCCGTTGGCCTGGCGCATCTCTCGCATAATCCGGCGGCGGCGCTCTCGCAGACGTTCTATCTGCCGTCGAAGCTGGCGCAGATGCTCGTTGATCCGGCGCAGCTGCGCGCGCAGTCGCTGTATTTGCGCCGGCGCCTGCTGCTGGCTCTGCTCGCCAGCCTGCGTCGCGGCCTGAGTTTGGGCGGACGCGTCTCCGCCGGCCTGTGAACCGCCCTGGGCAGGGAGGGCCGCGACCGAACCCACGGCTAAAACCAGGGCGATTACGGCAATCGTCATCTTTTTCATGCTGGCTGCCTCCTTAACAGTCATCCGCGATGGGCGGATGATGAATGAACTGGATCAGATTCCCCTCCGGATCGCGCATATAAAAGGAACGGGCGCCGTCCCGGTGCGTTTTGGGCTCCTTCTCGAACTTAAAGCCCTTCTTTTTGAGGTACTCCGCCCAGGCGTCCACATCCTGGGCTTTCTTGAGCATGATGCCGAAGTGATCCAGGCTGCCTCCCTCAGAAAATTGAGCCGTGTGCAGGGCCAGGCTGTCCTTGTCCTTGGCAAGATAGAGGTTGTCCGGGTCCGGCCGCCACTCGACCGTAAAGCCGAGGACGCCCACGTAGAATCGCTCGGCCGCGGCCATGTCCTTGACTTTGAGCGCGATGTGGCGGATGCCCAGGGTCTCCGAGGGAAGCTCCGGCGGACGCTCTGTCATGATATAATGATTATAACACATGGCTTCCACGGTCGAGAAAACCGCTCCGAACCTCGAGACGTTGCGCTACTGCCCGGACATTTTCGCCTATCGGCGCCGCAAGACGCGCACGGTGATGGTGGGCAAGGTGGGCGTGG
>JAGWJU010000174.1 GCA_028865585.1 Elusimicrobiota bacterium
AAAAACGGCTCTTTGCCCAGGTATTTGGCCGCGCGCTTGACGCGGGCGCCGGTCATGGCGTTCTCGCCCGTCTCGGCCAGAGTCACCTTCCAGCCCTCCTCGGGGTGCGGATCGTGGAAGGTCACGCTGTGGGATTTCCCCAGCGTGATGGTGGCGTCGCCGCGGTGCAGGCCGTAGTGGTAGAAATAATCCTTGATGACGTCCCCTTTGTAGCCCAGGCAAAGGACGAACTCCTTGAAGCCGTAGGCGGCATAGCGCTTCATGATGTGCCACAAAATCGGCCGACCGCCGATTTCGACCATGGGTTTGGGTTTGTACTCGGTCTCCTCGCGCAGGCGCGTGCCCTGTCCGCCGCACAAAATGACGACTTTCATATCCATGATTTCCAGATTATACAGAATCGCGGCTTAATCCGCCCCGTCCTAGACTTGTCTAATGCAAGATGAGCCTGAAGAATGGCATGTTTATAACGCGAATGAGCCTGAAATGGGAACATTAAGGCGGAGCCGAGCCGTGGCACAATGGAGGCATGACGATCGCCATGGACGACTCACGAATCACGACGCTGGAACAAATCAAGGAAGTTCTCAAAGCTCCGGAAGAACTCAAGCTCAGAGGGCTCTCGCGCCCGCAACGCTACGCCTGGATGGAACAGACGCTGCGGCGCTTCGATTATTTCGCCCTGGACAAGAAGGGCAAGGGGTTGGTGCGGGGCTATCTGGCGCGCCTAAGCGGTTATTCCCGGGCGGCCGTCACACGCCTGATCTCACGCTGGCGTCAGGATGGGACCTTGCGCTTGGTCGGCTTGCGGCGCCACCGCTTCGCGGTCAAATACAACGTCTTAGACCAGGAACTGCTGGCCGAGACCGACAACGCGCACGGCCGGCTCTCGGGGCCGGCGACCAGGCGCATCCTCCAGCGAGAGTACTTCGTCTACGGGGACAAGCGCTTCGAGCGCCTCAAGGACATCTCCTCGCCCCACATCTACAATCTGCGCCGCGGCCGCGCCTACAGGCTAAGATCGCAAACCTTCGCCAAGACGCGCAGCGTGGCCATACCCATCGGCATCAGGCGCAGGCCCAATCCGCATGGACGGCCGGGCTATATCCGCGTGGATACGGTGCATCAGGGCGATTTAAACGGGGTCAAGGGCGTCTATCACATCAATCTCGTCGATCAAGTCACGCAATGGGAAATCGTCGTTTGCGTGGAAAGAATTTCCGAAGCCCATTTGGAGCCGGCCCTGGAACAGGCCTTGGCGGCGTTTCCTTTCGTCGTCAGGAACTTCCACTCGGACAACGGCGGCGAATTCATCAACGGCGTCGTGGCCAAGCTCCTGAACAAGCTGCTCATCAAGCAGACCAAGTCGCGTTCCGGGCGCACCAACGACAACGCCCTGGTCGAGGGCAAGAACGGCAGCGTGATTCGCAAACACATGGGCTACTGGCACATCGAGCAGCGCCACGCCCCTTTAATCAACGAGTTCTATCGGGAGCGCTTTAACGTGTATCTCAACTTCCATCGCCCTTGCGGCTTCGCCACGGTGACGGTGGATGAGAAAGGGCGTCGGAGCAGGAAATACGAGACCTATCAGACCCCGTATGAGCGGCTCAAGTGTCTATCGAAGAAAAAACGTTCGCTGCGCCCGGGGCTCAGCTTCGCGGCCCTCGATTCAATCGCCGCCCAGCACAGCGATAACGAGTTCGCCGCCATGATGCAGAAGGCCAAAGATAAGCTCTTCAGGGCTATCGGGTTTGCGCCTACCTCGCGTGCGCCTCATTATCCACCTTGTCCACAGTCATCAACAGAAAGAAAAAGCGCCCAAAAAGAAAGACCACGGCCGGCGACTACTTCAGGCTCATCCTTGGATTAGAAAATGCTGTCCTGCATGTAATCGGCCACGATGGAGATTATTTTTCTCACCTCGTCGTTGCAGGACTTGAATCCGATGCGATCCAGCGCGTCGCCGCCGCGCTTTCTCAAGGCGTCGCTGATGAGGGCGTGAATAAAAGATTGCGTGGCCGCCTCCACGCCCTCGAAATCCAGGACTATGTCCTCGTTTTTTTCCAAGGAGGGCATGAGCTCCTCGACGCGCAGGGCCTTGGCGACGTCCTTGTTCTCGGCGAAAGCGCCGGCGTGATCCTTGATGCGGATGCTTTTCATGAGAACCGGGGCTTTTTACGCCGGGCCGCGCGCCGCTCCTTGACCGCCGAACTGTAAGTCGCCCGGATGGCGTCCAAGAGCCGGGAGAATTCCTCGGTCTGATCCAGCGTGATGTCTATGCCGACCGCGGTTCCCGGCCAGCGCGGCAGGTCAAAACCGCCGGAGTGGCGATCCTCGAAGGGATCGGCGTTGAGGCGGATGCTCTTGCGGGCGGCGGTTTTCTTAAGCAGCTTGTAGAGGCCTTGGCCGCTGTAAACGGCGAAAAAGTCGCGGTTGACGCTCGCGATGGACTTGATGAAGAAGAGCCCCGCGCCCGCGTTCTGCTCGGTACCGCCTTCCCTGGAAGTCGTGCCCGTGATGCCGGGCGTAAGCGCGAGCCCGATGGCCGCCAAATCGGTCTCGGCGCGGTGCGAGCGGGCGATGGTGCTCCGAATCCCGACGCCCGTGTCGGCGATGCCGATGCGCAGGACGTTGCTCTTGGGATAATACTGCGCGCAGAGGAGCGCCCCGTTTTTGGCCTCGGCGTGCTCCAGCACGTTCCTGGCCAGCTCGCTGACGATGTATCCCAGGGTCTTGGCCTGCTCCGGTTGGAGATGAAGCAGCGGGATCATCTCGGAAATAAAGCTCGTCAGCTCGGAGCCCGCGCGGATTTGAGTCAGGGGGATGAAGCGTCCCGCGGGCTCATGCTCGTTGATGACGATGTCGGAGGCGATTCCCAGGAGTTTGAAAAGCCCCATGCGAATGAAATAATGCCGGGAGCGCGCCTCGAATTTTTGGCAGCGGATATTCTCGGACTTCACGGTCAGGCCCAGGGCGGCGACCATGGACAGGACCATGGGGTGGACGGAAATCCATTGATCATTGGCCGTGATTTCAAGAGAATCCGGATTTGAGGGGTCGAATTCGCGCAGGAACGGGTCAATATTCCCCAAGAACGCGCTATTGGGAAGGTGGATTTTCACGCTATATTATACCGGGATTCCAGGTAATTTTCAATATCCCGGGATTCCCGGTATTTTATAGATATGAAAACTAGAGCCTGCTGTACGCCTGGACCCGGGAATGCGCGGCCAGGGCCGCGCCCGGGGAAATCTGCGCCTGCGTTTCAACCACGCAGTGCTGCCCCACCACGCAGCGCTTCAAGCTCACGCCTTCCTTGATCTGCGCGCCCGCCAAAACCACGCAGTCTTCCAGAAAAGAGCCCTTGCCGATGCGCGCGCCCTCGCCGATGCAGACGCCGCCGGAGAACCGAGCGAAATCCTCCACCACGGCGCGCCGCCCGACGACCAGGGCGGCCTCGCTTCTGTCCAGGTGCCGGCCTAGCCGCGCGCCGGCGGCCAGCGCCAGGGGGCGGCCGGACGACGGGGCGCGATGAAAGGCGTGCCCGCCCAGGATGTCCAGGTGCGCCTGCAGGTACTTATCGATTGTCCCGATGTCCATCCAGTAGCCTTTCGACACGTAGCCGAAAAAGCGCCGGTTGGTCTGCAGCAGAAGCGGGAAAAGAGAGCGCTCCAGGGAATAAGGGACGTGCGGGGGAATCAAATCGAGTATTTGGGGTTCCAGGATGTAGGCGCCGGCGTTGATGGTGTTGCTCTCGACTTCGTCCCATGAGGGCTTCTCGACG
>JAGWJU010000175.1 GCA_028865585.1 Elusimicrobiota bacterium
GAGGGCTTATTATAGGAAATAGGCGCCGCGGGCGGCGCGCCGGGGCTTAGAGGCCGCCGGCCGGTCCGATCCGGCTCGCCAGGAGGTACATCCCCAGATTTTCTTTGAATTCAAATCGGCCCGAGACTAAAACCTTCCGGCCCACCCAGGGCTCCAGTTCCTTGCGGGGAATGCCCAGAATCTGCAGCCGGTAACTGTCTTGGTCGAGCACGAAATAGCGCTGCGCGGTGCGCCGGGAAAAAACCAGGAGCGTGCCGGTGCAGCGGACGCGCGCGCCCATCCAGTCCTTGCGGTTTTGCCACAGGGCGCTGATTTGAACCGGCTGGGGCGGAGCGAAGCGGCGAATGAAGCGATAGCCGACCGCGAAAAGAAAGATGATCGTCAGAACGGCGGAGCCCGCGGCGAGGCGCCGGCCTGAAAAAGAAAGTTTCGGGGGCTGGTTTTCGCTCATGCCCCGATTTTATCACATGCCGTCCGGTCTGAGCGCCCGGCGATTGGGTTGGCCGTTCGGAGGCAAAAAATGTTAGATTCCGATCGTCGCCATGAGAGCGCTCACCTTCCTCGCCCGCAGGTTCGTGGCGGGCGACACCGTCGACGAGGCCGTCGAGGCCGTGCGCGCCTTGAACCGCGACGGCTTGAAGGCCACTCTGGATAATCTCGGCGAGGAAACCAAGACCAGGGAAGAAGCCGAGAACGCCTGCCGCGAGTACGTCACGATGCTCCGCAAAATCGCCGAGGCCGAGGCGGACTGCAATATCTCCTTGAAGCTCACCCAGTTCGGCTTGAACCTGGACGAATCCTTGGCGCGCGACAACCTTGCGCGCGTCTTGGAGGAGGCGCGGAAGCTGGGCAACTTCGCGCGCATCGACATGGAGGGTTCGGCCTACACGCAAAAGACGCTGGATTTGTTCTATTCGCTTTTCCCCGAGCCCTGCGCCAACGTGGGCGTGGTCATCCAGTCGGCCCTGAAGCGCAGCGAGCAGGACGTCGCGGAGCTGGTGCGGCGCAAGGCCCGCGTGCGCCTGGTCAAAGGCGCCTACAAGGAGCCCCCGGACATCGCGTTCCAGAAAAAATCCGAGGTGGACGAGAGCTACGACCGCCTCGCGGCCATGCTCGTCAAGGCGCCCATGCCCGCCTTCGCGACGCACGACGACGGGCGGATCGCGGGCGCCGTCTCGGCCGCGCAGGCGGCCGGGCTCGCCAAAACGGACTACGAAATCCAGATGCTCTACGGGATTCGCCCGCGGCGCTGGCGCGAACTGGCGCAGGAAGGGCACCGCGTCCGCGTTTACGTTCCCTACGGCACGTGCTGGCTTCCTTATTACTCGCGCCGCATCCGGGAGAGGAAGGAGAATTTGTTCTTCGCGTTGAGGGGGATTTTCAGTGATTAAGGAGAACGCCGCGCGTCCGAAGGGCGCCGCAAGCAGGACCATGAAAGCGCTCGTGAAGAAGTCCGCCGCGCCAGGGGCCGAGTTCGGGGACGCGGCCGCGCCGCGGCCCAAGCAAGACGAGCTGCTCATCAAGGTCCACCGCGCCTCCATCTGCGGCTCGGACATGCCCATTTACGGCTGGACCTCTTGGGCGCCGGAGCGCCTGAAGCTGCCGCTGGTCTTCGGCCACGAGTTCTGCGGCACGGTGGAAAGCGCGGGCGCCGCGGCGGGGGATTTCAAGGCGGGCGACTTCGTCTCGGTCGAGTCGCACATCTATTGCGGGCGCTGCGAGCAGTGCGTGGGCGGCCAAAGCCACGTCTGCCGCGAAATGAAAATCATGGGCATCGACGCGCCCGGCGGCTTCGCCCAATACGCCGTCATCCCGGCGCGCTGCGCCTGGAAGCACGCGGACGAGCGCCTGAAGGACTGGGGCTCCATCATGGAGCCCATGGGCAACGCCGTCTACTCGGTTTTGGTCGAGCCCGTGGCGGGCAAGGCCGTGCTGGTTCTGGGCGCGGGCCCGCAGGGGCTCTTCGCGGTCGCGGTGGCGCGCGCCTCGGGAGCGCGGGCCGTCGTGGCGGTCGAGGGCTCGCCCTTCCGCGCGGAGCTGGCGCGCAGAATGGGGGCCAAGGCCGTCGTCGATCCGGCGGGAACCGATCCTTTGGCTGCGGCGCTCAAGGCCGGGGGATGCCCCGGGGGCTTCGACGCGGTGGTCGAGATGTCCGGGGCGGCGCAGGCGATTTCGATGGGCTTGAAGGCCGCGCGCCCGGGCGGGCGCATGACGGCCTTCGGCCTGCCGTCCAAGAAGATCGAAATCGACTGGGCCTCGGACGTCATCTTCAAGGGCCTGCGCATCCACGGCATCGTGGGCCGCGAGGTCTTCGGCACGTGGCGCATGACCGAGGCGCTGCTGCGCTCCGGAGCGGTCGACGCCGGCGCCGTCATCACCCACGTTTTTCCCATGAAGGATTTCGCCCGGGCCTTCGGCGAGATGGCGGCGCCGGAGAAAAAATGCGGCAAGGTCGTGCTGGTCCCCTAGCGGCTCGCGCGCTCGATTATCTTTAAGGAAGGAGGAACACGGACATGGCAGCGACGGCGGCCGGACTTATGGGTTTTTTGGACGAGGAGATCGCCAAGCTAAAATCCGAGGGCCGTTTCGTCACGCTGCGCGTCTTGGAGACCGCGCAAAAGCCGGTCTCGACCATCGACGGCAAGGAGGTGGTCAACCTCACCTCCAACAACTACCTCGACCTGGCCGACGACCCCAGACTCAAGAAAGCCGCCGTCAAGGCCATCGAGAACTACGGCGTGGGCACCGCGGCGGTGCGCCCCATCATCGGCACCATGGACATCCACCAGGAACTGGAGCGCCGGCTGGCCGAGTTCAAGGGCACGCCCGCGGCCCTGGTGTTCCAATCGGGATTTACGGTCAACGTGGCCTGCTGCCAGAGCCTCATGACCGACGAGAAGGACCTGCTCATTTCCGACGAGTTGAACCACGCCTCCATCATCGATGGCGCGCGCCTGGCCAAAGCGCCGCGCAAAATCTATCCGCACAAGGACATGAAGGCCTTGAAGGCCATTCTGGAGTCTCCCGAGTCCCGCGCCGCGCGCCGGCGCATGATCGTGACCGACGGAGTCTTCAGCATGGACGGCGACATCGCGCCCCTGCCGGCCATCGTGGACTTGGCCGAGCGCTACGGCGCCTTCGTGATGGTCGACGACGCGCACGCCTCGGGCGTGATGGGTCCCGGCGGCCGCGGCACGCCCGCGCACTTCGGGCTCTGCGACCGCGTGCAGGTCCAGATCGGGACGCTGTCGAAGGCGGTCGGCGCGGTCGGCGGCTACGTGGCCGGCGAGCGGCGGCTGATCGACTACCTGGTCTCGGTCGCGCGCCCGTTCATCTTCTCGAGCTCCCACCCGCCGGCGGTCGTCGCGGCCTGCTCGGCCGCCGTCGACGTGATGCTCGAGGAGCCCGAGCGGATCCGGAAGCTCTGGGACAACGCGAGGCATCTTAAGGAAGGCCTCAAGGCCCTCGGCTTCGACACCGGGGCCTCCGAGACGCCGATCACGCCGGTCATGGTCGGCGACACTTTCAAGGCGCAGAAGTTCTCCGCGCGCCTGTTCGAGGAGGGGGTCTTCGCGCTGTCGATCTGCTACCCGATCGTCGCGCGCGGCAAGGACCGCCTGCGCACCATCGTCTCGTCCGGCCACACGCGCGCGGACCTGGACCTGGCGCTGGAGAAGTTCGGCCAGGTCGGGCGCGAGCTCGGGCTGATCTGACGGCTTGACGCCGCGGCGTCCGTGGTGTATCATACTTTCAGGAAACACTGAAAGTAT
>JAGWJU010000176.1 GCA_028865585.1 Elusimicrobiota bacterium
ATGGTCGATTCTTCTAGGGCCTGCGGAGTCGCCAGGATAAGGATACTGCCTTGCCGCAGGATTTCCAGAGAAGCCGAGCGCTCGTCCTCATCATCGGCGAAAACGGCTGCGGGCGGAGCCTCGGGTCCGAGAATGGGCCGCAGGGCGGCGAAAGCGTCGCGGATGTCCTCGATTTGCTCCCGGTTCTCCAAGACGAAAACCAACCGACCGCTGAATGCGGGAAGGGAAAAGTTGGGCACTGCGCGTTTGGAGAGCGCGCAGTGGGCGAGACAAGCCCAGGCTCCGGAACTGGGTAGGCCGACGATCCTTGGAGGTTGCGGTTCCGTCATGGAGAGGCTTAGGACTTGACGGCTTTGGCGGCTTCGGACGCGAGCTCCTTCCAGCGCCCCGCGTCCTGCAGCGCTTTTGTCCAGCGGCGTCCGGGAAATTTTTCATCGGCGGCCCAGAAAATTTGAAGCGAGATCCCGTCGCCGTTGATTCGCGCCAAGGCGCCGACTGGAGCCGAGCAGCCTCCTCCGGCTGCCGCGGAGAACGTGCGCTCGCACTCGACTTCCGTCCTGGTTTGAGGGTGTCCAAGAGGCGCGAGAATGTCTTTAAGCGCGCGGTCATCCTCCCGGATTTCGACGGCCAGGGCGCCTTGGCCGGGGGCGGGAACCATCTCGTCCGTGGAGATGGGTTCGGCAAGGACTTCGGTTTTTCCCAGGCGGCGAAGGCCGGCCGCGGCCAGGATAATCCCGCTCAAGCCTTCTGCGGAAATTTTCCGCAGCCGGGTATCGACGTTTCCTCTCAGAGGAACGACGGCGGCCGCCGGCCGCGCCGCCAAGAGCTGGAGTTTCCTGCGCAGAGACGAGGTGCCGATTCGCGCGCCTTGAGGCAGGCCGGTCCAAGAGACTCCCGGACTGCCGACGAAAACATCGCGGGGATCCTCACGTTCGGGATAGGCGCCAATGATCAGACCGGGTGCGGTTCGTTCGGGCAAGTCTTTCGCGCTGTGTACGGCGAAATCAACGCGCTTTTCTAGGAGAGCCTGTTCGATTTCCTTGACGAAAAGCCCTTTGACGCCCTGGGCCGTATCCGCGCCGCCGGCGGGTTCCTGGAAACGGCCGGAGGCGAAGCGGTCTCCGCTGGTTTCGATGACGACGGCTTCGATTTCGAGGCCGGGATGAAGCCGGCTCAGCGCTTTCGCGATCTGTCCTGCTTGGGCCCGCGCCAGCGCGGAGCCGCGCGTTCCCATTTTTAGAGTTCGGCGCGTCATGGTCACGGGCCTATTCTATATAATCAGGGCATGCTCCCGGCGAAAAGCGAAGTCAAGTGGGTCGAAGTCGATCTGGGCGTCGTCCGCGCGAATGTGCGTTGGATCAGGTCGCGGCTTTCACCGAAGACCGCTCTGATGGCCGTGGTCAAGGAAGACGCCTACGGACACGGCGGCACCGAGATATCCCGGGAGGCGATTCGCGGGGGGGCCGCTTCCTTGGGGGTCCTGACGGTGCGCGAGGCCGCGGCCCTGCGCTTGGCCGGCATCAAGGCGCCCATCCAGCTTTTGGCTCCGGCCCTTCCGTCTTCGGCGCGAGATATTTTCAAATGGAAACTGATCCCGACCATCGACGATTTGGAGCAGGCGAGAGCCATCAACGCCGCGGCTCCGGCCTCCGGCGCCGCGGTGCACGTTGACTTGAACTTTGGCTTAGGGCGCTGGGGAATCCCGCCGCGAGACATCGAGGGGTTTTTAAGCGCGCTTTTCCGCCTCAAGCGCCTGCACCTGCGCGGCCTTTCAACGCACATCGACTACGTTCCCGGAAAAAACGCCGTAGAGGCCGAGGAAAAACTGAGTTCTTTTTCTTCCATGGCGTTCCGGCTCAAAAAACGCGTTCCGGACCTGATCTGCCATGCGGCCAACAGTTCCGTGCTGCTTGATTTTCCTCACCGCCAGATGGATATGGTCCGAATCGGGAACCTTCTCTACGGCGTCAAACCGTCGTCCTTTCCGGTCCCGATTAAAAGCCCATGGAGCCTTAAGGCGCGCGTCGTCTCGCTGCGCCAAGTCGAGCGGGGGCGCTCGATCGGCTACGCCGGAGAGTACATCGCGCCGCGGCGCATGCGCGTGGGCACGCTGCTTTGCGGCTACGCGGACGGAGTCGCCATGGAGCCTGCCGAGCGCTTCATCAGCTTGGGGCCCGGCTTCCAGTATTGGGGAGTCGTTCGGGGGCGCAAAGCCCCTTTCATCGGGCGCTGCGGCATCGCGCACATCCTGGTGGATGTGACCGACGTTCCGGGCGTTCGGCGCGGGGACGTCGCGACCCTGCCTGCCCGCCGCACGGCCACGAGCCCGCGCGTGCCGCGATTCTACCGCGCTTAAGTTTTCGCGCGCTAGGCGGCTACTGGATCAGCGTCGGTTCTTGGTTTTGATCCGAATCGGAGGGTCGCGCCGGATTGGCCGAATTGGGCCCGGAGGAAGAGGGAAGGCCGAACACGTTGTCCGTGGAAGTCGCCTCGCCGAAATCATCCGGACTTAGGGACGCGGGCATGGAGCCCGCCGCCGGAGCCAGGCCGAGTTCCTGCCGCAGTTGGGGCTGGATGGGCTTCGAGTGATCGATGTCGCAATATTTCGCGGGCGCGTTTCCTTTCAGGAACGCGACCAGCGCGACGTCCCGGCGCGGACAGGTGGGCAGGGCCAGCATGCCGGTGGAGGTGTCCAGCTCCTTGAAGACGATGCCGGAGGGCACGGTGAAATCCCGTTTGGGCCGATCTTTGAGCGTCTCGCCCATGATTTCCGTCCACCACGGAAGGACGGTCACGCCGCCCTGGATGCTCGTGCTGCGTCCCAAGGACGAAAAGTCGTCGTAGCCCATCCAGGCGGCGGCCACGGTGTCCGGCGTATAGCCGACGAACCAGAGATCCCGGTTGCCGTTGGTGGTTCCGGTCTTCCCCGCGACGGGCCGCCTAAGAATCCGGGCGTAACGCCCCGTTCCTGACTGCACCACGGCCTTGAGCATGTCGGTCATGAGGTAGGACAGTTGGGGCGACATCGCCTCCTGCTCGGAGGGCGTATGGCTCTCCAGAATGGTGCCGTCGTGGGCCTCGACGCGCTCGATGGTGTAGGGCGTCTCGTGGATGCCGCCGTTGGCGAAGGTTTCGAAAGCGTTGGCCATCTCGAGGGGGCTCACTACGGACGTCCCCAGGCCGAGGGATAACACGGGATCCAGATAGGACGTGATGCCGGCTTTGCGGGCGATTTCCACGACCAGAGGCGGCCCGACTTTTTCGATGAGCCGGATGGACGCGATGTTTCGCGAGTCGGCCAGGGCGGTTCGCAAAGTGATGAGCCCTAGATATTTGTCGTCGAAGTCGGTGGGCACCCAGATCTTGAAGTCAGGGTTCTGGATGAACGCCGCCGTGGCCAGATTTACGGCGATCTGGTCCGTCGCGCCCTCCATGAGCCGCCAGTCGCGTCCGTCGTAGTAATAGGCGAGGGGGCTGTCGTCCACGATTGTGGCCTGGGTCATGCCGGACTTGAGCGCGGCCGCCCAGACAAAAGGTTTGAAGGTGGAGCCGGGCTGCCGGCGCGCCTGGATGGCGCGGTTGAAGATTGAGTCCGGCCGGCCGCCGACCATGGCGCGCACCGCGCCGGTCTTGACGTCCAATGCGACGAAAACGCCCTGGACTTCCGCCGGTGGCACGCTCGAGACGGCGATGCCCATGGCCGAGTCCCGCGCCACCTTGTCCTGCCACCTCTTGAGGGCGTAGGCGTCGAATTGGGCCAAATGCTTA
>JAGWJU010000177.1 GCA_028865585.1 Elusimicrobiota bacterium
TCCTAAAGATAGGTCTGCCGCATACCTCGGCTTGGCACAAGCGCTCTGGCGTGCGGGCTATAATGCGGATGCCCGCGCCGCGAACCAAAAAGCTGTGAAAACATTTCCAGGATGGCCGGATCCTTTCATCCAATCAGGCTTGTTCGACATCCAGAAGAACCGTCGTCAGGCCGCACTGGGTAATTTTCACAGGGCCCTAAAGGCAGCGCCGGGCGATCCGCGCGCGATTTTTTTCATCCGGAGGCTGGAAGGCACTCCCTATGCCTCCTTGCGCACCGGCGCACCAGGGGATAAACTATCCCATGTTTCGCACTAACACGCCCGGAACAGCCCCCATGCCCGACCCGCAGAGCGACCCCGCCCAGATAAGATGGGATGCCGAATTATCCGATGCGCTCCAAATGGCCAAGCTTGGACGGCTGGGGGACGCGGCCTCGCGTTTCCGCGCGCTGCTCCAGCAGGCGCGCCACAACTTCGGGGAGGCGGATTTCCGCGCCTTAGAAAGCGCGCGGGCCTTGGCGGAATGCCTCTGGGAGTTGGGCGAATACGCGCAATCCAAGTCCATTCCCGAACGCCTCCTCTCCCTCCCCCCCACGGCGCAAACCCGCCTGACGGCGGGGCGCATTCTCCGCTACCAGGAAAATAACGAGCGTGCGGCCGAAGTTCTGGCTCAAGGCGCTAGCGCCTTCCCGGATGACTCCGATTTTTCTTACGAATTGGGCTTGGTCCAAGACCGAAGCGGGCATTTTGAAGACGCCGTCCGCAGCCTGTCCCACGCGCGCGCCCTCTCGCCCGAAAAAAAACACGTATGGAGCACGCTGGCTCGAAGCCTGTTCCATGCAGGCCGTTTCGCGAACGTCCTCGCTCTCGGCCCGGCCGCGTCGGCCTGCGGCGCATCCTCGCCCGAACTGGACATGCAACGGGGTTTCGCCCTGATCAGCTCTGGGGAAATACCGGAAGGCCAGGCTTTGGTCGCGTCGGCATCGGATGCGGGTGCTTACGACTACGGATACAGGACCTTCGCCAGCCAGCACCGCGACGCCGGACGCTCCTCCGAAGCGGAGCCGCTGCATCAAAAATCATGGCGCGAGTCCATGAGCACCGCCGACACGCCAAAAAGCGATTTTGAAGCGGCCCGCCTGACCTGCGTTTTCATGGGCCAAAAAAAATGGAGCGAAGGCGAGAATGTCGCCCGCGTCGCTCTCGAGGACATGAAAAACCGCGGCCGATACGACTACGCCTGGGCTTGCCAAATATCCCAGTTCGCCGACATCTTGATCAGCACCGGCCGCCATGACGAAGCCGAGGATTTGTACCGCACGATGCTCGAGACGGGGGAGAAAATAGGAACGGCGCGCAGCGTGCGCTCAAAGCTTCTGTGGGGGCTCGCCAGGGTCAATCGGATTCGCGGCCGCCGAGAAAAAGCCCTAGACTTCGTCCGCCGATCCCGCGGCCTGCGCGACCGGCCTTTCGGCGACGATCACATGTGCGAAGCGCAAAGCCTGCAGGAAAATGCCGGCACGCTGATGGCCCTGGACGCGCCGGACGAAGCGGCGGAGCTCTACGCTCAGCTCTCCGCCATGTCCCGCTGGCGGCCATACAACACGCGAATCATCCTGGGGCTAGCGTTCTTAGGCCATCTTCGGCTCAGGCAGGGCCGCAATGCGGAGGCCGAGCGGCTTTTTTCGCAAGTTTTGGATTTGCGCGAGAAAATCCGTTATCAAATCCCGGTCTACACCGCGCTTTCCGGAATGACGCAGATTTACGTGGAGTCCGGCAGGCTTCCGGAAGCGGAAAAACTGCTGTTAGCGTTCAAAAACGATCCCTCAATTAGCAACTTGGCCTCGCTGGCCCAAACCCAGCAAAACCCCAATCCTAGCGGCATGGTTGAAATCTTAAGGCTTCTGGCCGTCATAGCCGCACAAAAAGGCGAGATGCCCGGCGCCATAGCCTATGAACTGCAGGCCCTCCGCGAGGCCCGAACCCAGCGCGACAGCCAGAAATACGATGAATTGTTTTCCGAGCTGCAGAAAGCCGCTGAAGCGGCCTTCAAGCGCAATCGAACCTAACCCTCATGAGGGGCCTTCTTCGCATAGCCCTCTCAGGGGCAGGCTTGGCAGCAATTCTCGTCCCGCTCCATCTCTTAAAGTTCGGGCAACCCACGCTCGATCCGCGCCTCTCGTGGATAATTTCCCAGCGTCCGCTTTATCACGAGGAATTCCTGAACAGAAAAAACTGGGAGGTCCCCGACCCCAAAGTCATTCTGACCGACGCCGCGCACCAGAAGAAATTTCCAACGGTAAAAATGCCCGGAACGTACCGGATTTTCTGCATAGGCCAGTCCACTACGGAAGGCTACCCGTTCTATCCGCGCGCCGGCTATCCGGAGTGGCTGGCGCTCATTCTCCAGGACGCGCTCCCCGATCGGCGCATCGAAGTCATAAACTCCGGCGTTTCCGGCTCGGACAGCTCGCGGGACTTGGCGCTCGTCAAGGAAGTTCTCAACTATCAGCCCGATCTCCTCGTGCTCTACGAAGGGAACAACGATCAGCTTTACGGACGCCTGCGCTTGCTTCAAGGCAATCTGGGCTGGCGCTTTGGCGAATTCCTATTTTGGCTGGACAGCTATTTCCCCGCCGTGCGCTATGCCGCCTCGCGTACCCCGGAACCGCCCGCCCGTCCGGCCGCCCTCATACCGCTTTACGAGCGCAATGTCCGGCAAATGGTTCAGCTCGCGGAACGCCGCTCGGTCCGCGTCATCCTTCTGGGCCAAATCAACAGGCGAATCCTGTCCGACCCCTCCTCTCCCCCTCCATACAATCGGATCCTGCGTTCCATCAAAAGTCCAAACGCGGCGTTCATCGATACCGGGCGGTTTCTCACGGCTTCCGGGCAATGCCGTCAAGCCGTTCCCCGCTGCCTGATTGACTACGTGCACCCTTCCATCCTAGGGCAGTGGCTGATTGCCCTGGCCGTTGCGCATGGACTTTCCAAATTGAATTGGATTGCCACTGCGCCTCACTGGCGCTGGCGGCGCGTTCGGACGGAATCATCCTATCTTAAGGCGCTCGGCGTCACGGACGACTTCATGGCCAAAGCGTTCGTTAGGGAAGCCGAAGGGCTAGGTGCTGACTCCGGGAAACCAGGCGATCTCTCCTACTATATTTTGACCGGTGAGCATTTTGAAAAAGGCGTCTTCCTCCGCTCTCTCGCCGATGAACCCGCGCAATTCCGGCATCCGGCGCTGGAAAAAGCGGCCCTAAGCTATTACGACAAAACCTATCCGGGGAAAAAAGCGGAGTTCAAGAAGCTCCTGACGCCTTTTTAAGAAAATAGGCCGCATCGAGCCGGGACGGATTCATTTTCAAGACCCCCCGCAAGAGCCGCTTGGCGTCCGCGCGGCGTCCAAGGCCGATGTCAAACAAGGCCCTCTGAAGCAGCGGCTCCTCCCACCCGGGATCTTCGCGAGCCGCGTCTTCATTAAAACGCATAGCCGCACCCGTTTTCCCAGCGCGCCAGCAAGCCTGGGCGAAGGCGACGAAAATCACGGCTCGCTGCGGCCCGCGGGGCGCGGCGGCTGCGGCGTCCGGCTCTCCGCGCGCCAACACCTCCGCAAGGCGGTCCTGCACCGCGTAGCTCATCGTCAGCCACAGTCTGGACCGAATATCTTGACCCTGCCAAATAGGGATAAGCGGGTGCTGAAGCTGTTGGACTAA
>JAGWJU010000178.1 GCA_028865585.1 Elusimicrobiota bacterium
CGGCCTGGAGATCCTCTCGGCCGGCGAAGAGGGCGACTCTTTCGTCATCCGCTATCAGCAGACGCGCTCCTTGAGCGCCGCGGTCTTCCCGGAACGCTCCTCTCGCTGGCTTTGCGCCTTGAAAAAAATACCGCGCCCTTTGGGAGCGGTCCGCTTCCTGGAGTCTCGCTGAGTGCAGCGGACGTTCGTCCTTCTCGCCTGGCTCGCGTCGCCGGCCTGGGCGGCGGGAGTTCGCCCCTATCCCCAGCTTGATTTCGGCGCCTCGCCCGCGCAGATTTCCACGAGTTGCGCGGCGGCCCGGCACGAGGCGGCTTTTCGCTTGCGCCAGGTCGCGGACCTGCCCGACTCGGCCCGCACTTTCGCCAACACGCCCGGCGCTATCGAGAGCATCCTCGACGACCTGAACGACCGGACCGCGGCCGACGCCTTCCTGGAAAACGTCGCCGCGTCATCTCAAACTCGCGCGGCCTCGGCCGATTGCCGAGGACTTCTGCGAGACTTCGGCGCCTATACCGCGCAGGAGAAGGGACGCCTGGTGTTCTCCCGAAAGGATCTTTTCCGCGCGGTCAGTGCGTATGCCGCGCAAGCTCCGAGCCTGGAGCCGGTGCGGCGAAGGCTGTTGGATCGCGAACTCATGGATTTCAAGCGCGCGGGCACGGAGATTTCGCTGGAGCGGCGGGCAATCTTATCCGCCGTGCGCGAGAGAATTTCCATGCTGCAGGACGACTACGCGCAAAATCTCGCGGCGGCTCCGGACTACCTGCTGGTCTCGAAGGCGGAGGTCGCCGGCCTGCCGGCAACTTATGTTGCGGGGCTGCCGCGCCTCATGGGCCAATACGTGATCCGCGCGGGCGGCGCGGACTATCTCCCGTTCATGCGGAACAGTCCGGACGCGGCCGCGCGGCGGCGCCTCGAGTTCCTTTATCACAACCGCGCCGCGGCCCAAAACGTCGCCGATTTATCCGAAATCCTGCGCCTCCGCGACGTGGCCGCGCACATCCTGGGCTACCGGGACTACGCCGCTTACGCGCTCGAAGGAAGCATGGCCGGAAATCCCAAGCAGGTTTTGGGCTTCTTAAAAAACATGCAGGAGAAGCTGGCGCCGCCGGCCCGGCGCGAGCTCAAAATTCTCGCGGCATTAAAGACCGGTGCGGAGGGCGCTCGGTCGGACGCCATACAGGCCTGGGACTGGAACTATTACGACCGTGAACTCAAGGAGAAAAAGCTTTCTTTGAGCGATGCGGCCGCGGTGCGCAGCTGCTTTCCGCTGGATCGCGTTTTGAAGGGTCTCTTCGCGCTCAACCAGACCCTTTTCGGCGTCGCGTTTGAGCGCGTGCCGGACGCCGAGTCCTGGGCGCCGGGGGTGGATCTTTACGAGGTCCGCGGGGACGCGGGCCAGGGCCCGATTTTGGGATACCTCTATCTCGATCTTTTTTCGCGCCCCGGCAAGAGCGGGTCCGCGGCCGCATTTCCCATCATCAGAGGCCGGCGGCTTTCGGACGGCGCCTATCAGAAGCCGGTGTCCGCCTTGGTGGCCGGCTTTGCCGCAGGCAGGCCCGGCGCGCCGCCTTTCCTGAGCTACGGCGCGCACGGGCAGGTGCAGGCCTTGTTCCGCGCCTTCGGCGGCGCCATGGCGTGGACGCTTACGCGCGCGCCCTACGAGCGTTTCGCCGGCTTTGACGCGATCCCGGATTTTACGGCCGTTCCCGGGGACGTCATGGAGGATTTCGCTTGGCGGCCTGAGGTGCTTGCGCTCATCTCAAGGGATCCGCGCGACCCTTCTCAGGGTTTGCCGCGGGCCCTGTTGCGCCGTGTTTTGGCCGCGCGCCGCGCCGACCTCGCGCTGGAAAATCTGCGCCGGGTGTTTTTTGCGAGCCTCGACATGCGCTACCATATGGATCCGCTGGTGACCAAACCCACCGCGGTCTATCAGAAGATGGCGAAAGAGATCAGCCTCATTCCCATGACGCCGGGGACCAACCCTGAAGCGGGCATGCCGAAACTGGCCCGCGGCGCGGGCGCCTACGGCCGCCTTTGGTCCGAAGCCTGCGCTCAAGACGTATTCTCGCGCTTTGCTGGTGAAGGCATCCTGAACCCGGCCATCGGCTGGCTCTACCGGCAGGAAATTCTGGCTCCGGGAAGCAGCCGTCCGGCCCAAGAGTCCCTGCAGGCTTTTTTGGGCCGCGCGCCGAGCGACGAGGCTTTTTTCAATAGCCTGGGAATCGCTCGATGAAGCGGCTGCTGGCGTGCCTTGTCTTCCTTCCGGTCCTCTCGTCTTGCTTCGCGCGGCAAGGGCCGCTTCCCGCGGCCGCGCCGGTGAGAGCGGAGAACGAACTCACGCCGCTGATGATCGCGGCGCGGGATGGCCGCGCGGACGAGGTCCAGGGGCTGCTGAACCGGGGGGCGGACGTCAACGCCGCCAACGCGGAAGGCTCGACCGCCCTGGTTTTCGCGGCGCAGGCCGGGTCCTTGCCCGCGATCAAGCTTCTGCTGGCGGCCGGAGCGCCCTCCTCCGGAGCCGCCGCGTACAAGGCGCTCATGCTTTCCGCGGCCTACGGCCATCCTGAGGTGGAGTCCTATCTTCTCGCGCAGGGTTTTCCCGCGGCCGGACCCATGACTTCGGCGGTCGTGGCCCTGGCCAAGCGGCAGGGCTACGTGGAGGCTTCCGCGATGCTTGCCCGCGCGATCGCGGGCGAGGCGGGCGGAGCGCCCGCGGCTCCGCCAAATCTTTCGAGCGTCGCCTCGGACGCGGACGAGCCTTCCTATCGCGAGCCGCCCGACCCGGACGCTTTCGCGGTGGTGGTGGGCGTGGAGGATTATGCGCGAGGACTTCCGCCGGCCACCTTCGCGCGCCGGGACGCCTTGGCCGTCCAGCGGCATCTTCTTGCCTTGGGCGTGCCGCCGGATCACTTGCGCCTGCTTTTGGGCGAGGACGCCACACGCGCGCGCTTGTCCGCTTATCTTGAGGACTGGCTGCCGCGCAACGTCGGCGCCAAGAGTACGGTGTTCTTCTATTTCTCCGGCCACGGCGCCGCCGATCCCGGCGGGAAACGGGCTTATCTGGTTCCTTTTGACGGCGATCCGGAATTCCTAGCCAAAACCGGCTTTCCGCTTTCGCGTCTCTACGGGGACTTGGAGAAGCTTCCCGCCAAGCGCGCGCTTGTCGTGCTGGACTCTTGCTTCTCGGGCGCCGGATCGCGCTCGGTCTCCGCCGAAGGAATCCGGCCCCTGGTGACCCGCGTGGACTGGGGCGGCCCGGCCGCGGGCGGCAGGGTCGCGGCGCTTGTCGCCGCCTCCGGAACGCAGACTGCGGGCGTGCTCGCGGATCAAGGCCACGGCGCGTTCACCTATTATCTGCTCAAGGGCTTAAACGGCGCGGCGATGGCCGCGGATGGAAAAATCACTCTTTCGGATCTCTACGCCTACTTGAAGGGCCAAGTCGTGAAATCCGCGGCTTTGGACAACCGCGCGCAGACGCCGCAGCTCCTGCCCGAGCCGCCGGGACGCCTGGGCGCCTGGGTTTTGCGCGGCAAGGCGGGCTCATGAACTCCGTCCAACGCCGCCGGCAGCTGGCGTTCTTGGCCTGCTACCGCTCCGCGCGCAGCGCCGCCGCGGGCATGATTTCGCTGGCCTTCCCGTTCCTGGTTCTGAAGGACTTGCATCATTCGGCGCTGACATTGGGCGCCATCTACGCCGCGGCGTGCGCGGCCGCGGCC
>JAGWJU010000179.1 GCA_028865585.1 Elusimicrobiota bacterium
CAACAATCGTGGGATGGAAGGCACCCCCGAAACAGCCGCAACTGGGAAGCGGGATGCCCCGCAGCTTCACCGAA
Organism: Elusimicrobiota bacterium; assembly: GCA_028865585.1. Taxonomy (GTDB): domain Bacteria; phylum Elusimicrobiota; class Elusimicrobia; order UBA1565; family UBA9628; genus JAGWJU01. The sequence goes on from JAGWJU010000179.1 coordinate 75, forward strand.
GCCAGGGCGCAAATGAAAGCCAGAAGCAAAAGGCCCGCGCCCACGGCCGCCTGCCGGGTGAAGTATCCGGCCGCCAGGCACCAACCCACGGCGATTTCGATCCACGGCAAAAACGCGGCCACGCTCGGAATGGCGCTCAGGGACAGGAACGGCAGATGATAATACTGGATAACGAGGGCGAACTCGGCGGAGGGCGCCGCCGCCTTCATGGTCCCCGCCGTGATGAACACCGCCCCCACCGCCAAGCGGCTCAAAACCCCCATCCAGGCGGGAACGGCGTCCGGCAGGCTTTTGCGGACCAGCGGCGTCATTTCTTCTCCTTTAATATCCGGTCGATCCACGGAACGCCCAGGCCGGCCAATTGCTCCATGCCGACGAAGCGCTTCCCGTTGATGAAAAAGGTGGGCGTGGCTCCCACCCAGCGGCGGTTTCCCTCGGCGATATCGGCATTGACGGACGCCAAGACGCCGGGCTCCTCGGCGCAGGCCTTGACTTTGGCCGGTTCCAAGCCCGCCTGACGGGCGAACTTCAAGAGAGCGTCCTTGGGCGACTTGGCGTAGACCCAGTCATCCTGGTGATCATAAAGGAGATCATGGAAGGGCCAAAACTTGCCCTCGCGCCCGGCGCACTCCGCATCCAACGCGGCCTGCAGCGCCCAGGGATGGATTTTCTCAAGTGGAAACTGCTTGAACACGAAACGAACCCGGGAACCGTAGAGCGCCAAAATCTGCCGCACGGTGGGCTCCGCCGCGCGGCAGGCAGGGCACTCGAAGTCGGAGAACTCGGCGATGACGACCGGAGCGTTGGCGGGGCCCTCCTCACGGAAAGAGGGCGCTTTTTCAGGCGCCTGCGGGCCGAAGCCGCGGACCGCGTAAACCACGGCGACCGCGATGACGGCTAAAACCAGGCCGCTGACGAGCCTTCTACGCACTCCCTGGGGCACGGCCCGATTCTACAATATATTCAAGCCTTTTTACCGAGGCTGGCCGACGCGCCGGAAGCGAATATCTCTCGGCGCGCGGAGAAAGTTCTCCTCTAAAAGAAGCTTAGGAAACGGCCCTCATACTCGGCGAATAGGCCGTATTCGTGCAGTTTTTGCCCCAAAAGATCCAGGATCGCGCGGTCCGTCGATGCCGACGCGAAGAGAGTCTCGATTTCCCTTCGGTGCCGGGCGCCCTCCGCCTCCTCCGGGTTGAACATACCCCGCCGATCGAGGTCGCGGACGTTGGTCGGGAAGGAGCGCACGGATTCATCAATGGAAAACTTCATCAAGGCCAGCGGCCAGGCCGCGTCCGGACAGGCGATAAGCGCCTTGGCGCCCGCGCTTTGCGACTCGATTTCCCCCTGAATGCGCCCGGCCACTTGAGGCGGAGCCTCGGAGACGACCTGCGTGCTCATGCCGCTATTCTTGAAGTTGTACTCCAAGGCGCGCAAAGCGGCGCCGTAACGGCTCGAGATCCACTCCGAGAACTCCTTGGCCTCCTCGCCGAAGCCGCTGAAGCGCTCGCTCCAGGATTCGGGAGTCAGAATCTTGGGCTTTTCCGAAAAAACCTTGCCGCGGCGCAGACGAGTCCTGTCCTTTATCTCCTCAATCGGGGAGACCAAATAGTAGTCGATGGAGGTCGCGCCGAAAGTGGCCAACGCGTGCTTGGGTTGGCAAATGACGCGGGTCTGCCCCAGCAGTTTCTCTATCGTTTTTCGCTCCATGAGATATTTCCTCTATGAGATAGTATAGCATCCGCCCGAAACAGCCTCTGGCCATTGATTTCCCCAAGCGGGCGGCTATACTAACCTCATGAACGCGCTTTTAATCTTCCTGGCCGCGTCTTTGGCGGCGGGCCCGGCGCGGGCCGGGCAAAGCCCCGATTTATCGCAAGCCTTCTCGGCGCTGAGCGCCCAAGCCAAGCGCGCCTCGACGCGGCTCAAAGCCTCGGACGCCCAAAACCATGGCGCGCCGCGCCTTGTCGATTCCGGCGGCGCGGTCCGGCTCGCTCCCTTCGTCTGCGCCGGCTCCGGCATCAGCGACGCTCAGGTCTCAGCGGACATTGCCCGCGCCCGGAAAGTCTTATCCCAATGCGGGCTCAAAATCGCGGTCTCCCCGGCGCCCTACCCAAGGTTCAGCTTGCCCGACGGGCGGTGCAACCTCGAAACGGACGAGGGCTCCCCCGTATTTTCGAGCGACGAGCGCGATTTGATCTCGCGATACCGGACCAAAGGCGCGGGCGTCCTGACCGCCTTCTATCTGTCCTGGGACTCCGAGGACCCGAACGAGGCGGGAACCTCCATCCCGGCCGATTACGCCGCCGAGGTCAAGACGGCCGCCCCCGCGTCCCTGCGCCGACAAGCCCTGGGAACTCTCTTCATCTTTCAAAAAGCGCGGGAAACGATGGGCGGCGACGCCTACACCCTGCCGCACGAGATGGTGCACATCCTGACGGAAAGTTCGGCCCATCTGTACGCGCCATCCGATTCGACAAACCTGATGTACCGGCCTTTGGGTTACGCGTCAACCTCCGCTTCCCAAGGCAGCGCCCTCACTTCCGCCCAATGCGCACGCATATGGCAGGTTTCCGGGCAGCCTTGACCGCGATTCCCGCGATCCCCGTTTGATCCGCGCCGCCGGCAGAGGTATACTTGCCCCTGCATGATTTTCGGAGAACCTCGGTGAAGGTCATCGCCGTCCTGCCCGCTTATAACGCGGAAAAGACGCTCGAGAAGACGGTCCAGGACATTCCCCCGGGCACGGTCTCGGACATCGTCCTGGTCGACGACGCCTCCAGGGATAAGACCGCGGAGGTCGCGCGGTCCCTGGGCCTTGCCGTCATCGTGCGCGAGAAAAACGGCGGCTACGGGGCCAACCAGAAAACCTGCTACGCCGAGGCTCTGCGCCGGGGCGCGGACGTCGTCATTATGATCCACCCCGACTACCAGTATGATGCGCGCCTGGCGCCCATCATGGCCCAAATCATCTCCTCGGGCATTTGCGACGTGGTGCTGGGCAACCGCATCCGCACGCGCGCCGAAGCCCTGGCCGGCGGAATGCCTCTTTACAAATACCTCTTCAACCGCCTGCTCACCGTTTTCGAGAACCTGCTGACCGGCCAGAACCTGGGCGAATGGCACTCGGGCCTGCGCGCCTACTCGCGCAAGGTGCTTGAGACCGTACGCTGGGACGAAAACTCGGATGACTTCGTCTTTGATCAGCAATTTCTGCTCCAGTCCTCGGCCTGCGGGTTCAAGATCGGCGACGTGCCGGTCTCCACGCGCTACTTCCCCGAAGCCTCCTCCATCAACTTCCGCCGCAGCATGGTCTACGGCCTCTCCACTCTCTTGGTCCTGTCCCAATATCTTCTTTGCCGCACTGGAGTTCTCCGCCTCAGGCGCTTCTCGCCCAAGTCATGACGCGCTGGCCCCAAGCCGCCGCGGCCCTGAGTTTGGTCTTCGCCCTGGCCGTCCTGTCCGGATTTTGGCGTCCCTTCTACGGAGCGGCCCTGGCGGGCGCGGAAATATCGCTCCTAGCTTTCATCGCGGCCGGCGCGGGACGATTGATCCTCTCCGGGCTGGGGCCCTCCGACATCAGCGAGCCGCAGAAAACCCTCATAGGCGCGTCGCTGGGCCTGGGAG
>JAGWJU010000180.1 GCA_028865585.1 Elusimicrobiota bacterium
TCCACGCTGCACACCAATGACGCGCCCGGGGCCGTGACCCGCATCGTGATGATGGATATCGACCCGGTGCTGATTTCCTCGGCCTTGACCATGGTTGTGGCGCAGCGCTTGGTGCGCACCATTTGCAAGGACTGCAAGGAGTCCTATCAGGTGGAGACGCAGTGGCTGGCCAACCTGGGTGTGCCGGCCAAGCAGCGCCCGGAGACGCCCAAGGTTACCCTGTATAAAGGAAAGGGCTGCGAGAACTGCGCCGGCACGGGCTACCGCGGCCGGATCGGCATCCACGAGGTGCTGGAGATCAACGACAACATCCGCGAGCTCATCAGCCAGAAGGCCACGGCCATGGCCATCAAGGAGGCCGCGCTTAAAAACGGCATGGTTACCCTGGAGCAGTCGGCCGTGCGCAAGCTTTTGGCGGGAATGACCACCGCCGAAGAGGTCATCCGCGTCACCGGCAGCCATACCTAAATGATGGAGCCCCGCTGATGGTCTCGATGAGCGACCTGCTCATCCTCATGCATGAGAAGGGCGCCTCTGATCTGCACCTTTCGGTGGGATCTCCGCCCGTGTTGCGCATCGATGGAGATCTGGTCCCCGCGCCCTACGAGAAGCTTACGGCCGAGTCCTGCCAAGTCCTGGTCTTCTCGCTTTTGACCGAGGCCCAGCGCCAGAAGTACGAAGCCACCAACGAGCTCGATTTGGCCTTCGGCTTCAAGGGCTTGGGGCGCCTGCGCATGAACATCTACCGCCAGCGCGGGGCCATCGGCGCGGCCATCCGCTCCATTCCTTCCAACTTTCGGAGCTTCGATGAGCTGGGCATGCCGTCCGTGGTCCATGACATCATGAAAATTCCCAAGGGGTTGGTGCTGGTCACCGGCCCCACGGGCTCGGGCAAGTCGACGACTTTGGCCAGCATGATCGACTACTTGAACGAACACCGCCGCGCGCACATCGTGACCATCGAAGACCCGATCGAGTACGTGCACGCGCATAAGCAGGGGTTGGTCAACCAGCGCGAGGTGGGGCAGGATACGGAGAGCTTCCCCAAGGCCCTGAAGTATGTGCTCCGCCAGGATCCGGACATCATCCTCATCGGCGAGATGAGAGACTTGGACACCGTCTCAGCGGCCCTGACCATCGCCGAAACGGGGCACCTCGTTTTCGCCACCTTGCACACGACGGACTGCGCGCAGAGCATCAACCGCATCATCGACGTTTTCCCGCAGGAGCAAATCGATCAGGTGCGCGTGCAGCTTTCTTTCGTCCTGCAGGCGGTCTTTGCCCAGCAGCTTCTGTCCCACTCCTCGGGCACCGGACGCGTGCTCGCCTGCGAGGTGTTGGTGGTGACCTCCGCCATCCGCAACCTCATCCGAGAGCAGAAGGTGGAGCAAATCCAGCTGGCCATCCAGACGGGCGGCAAGTTCGGCATGCAGACCATGAACCAATCGCTCTCCGAGCTCTACCGCAAGAAGCTCATCAGCTTCCAGGAGGCGATGGAGCATTCCCTGGATCCGGAGGACCTGCGCCGCCTGATGCAGAAGACCATGGCGCCGGTCAAATAGCCGATATGCCCACATTCGCCTACAAGGCCAAGGCCCGGGACGGGGCCGTCCGCCAGGGAACGCTCGACGCCGCCGAGCGCCGTGTCGCCATAGAACTTTTGCGATCGCAGAAGATGGTGGTGCTCGAGATCGGCGAAAAAAAACCCAGCTTCCTGGATACTCTGAAGGACAAGCTCAACGCGGGCGCCACGGTCAAATCCAAGGATCTGACCATGTTCTCGCGCCAGCTCTCGACCTTGATCGGCGCCGGCGTGCCCATCGTGCAGGGGCTCTCCATCCTGGAGGCGCAGGCGCAGAACCCCGCGTTCAAGAAGATTATCGGCGCGGTGCGGGCGGATATCGAGGGAGGGCTTTCCATCACGGAGGCCATGAAGAAGCACCCCGGCGCCTTTCCGGAGCTCTACACCTCCATGGTCAAGGCCGGCGAGTTGGGCGGCATCTTGGACGTCATTCTGGAGCGCCTGACGCTCTATTTGGAGAATTCCGAAGCCCTGCGGGCCAAGGTCAAGTCCGCGCTTATGTATCCGGCCGTGGTGCTTTCCATCTGCGCCCTGGTGACGGTTTTTCTTTTGACCTTCGTGGTACCGACCTTCAAGACCATCTTCTCTGCTTTCGGCGGAAAACTGCCCATGCCGACCCAGGTTCTTTTGGGCATCTCGGCCTTTATGCGCACTTATTGGTACGCCTGGGTGCCCATTCCCATCGGCATCGGCTACGCCTTCAAGCGCTTTTACAAGACGCCCGCCGGAAAGAGGCGGGTGGACTCTTGGATTTTAAAGGCGCCCTTGTTTGGGCCCATCCTGACCAAGGTCGCCATCGCCAAATTGACCCGCACTTTGGGCACGCTCATCAAATCGGGCGTGCCTATCATGCAGGGGCTGGAGACCGCCGCGGCCACGGCCGGCAACGTGGTCGTCTCGGAGGCGATTTTATCGAGCCGCGAGTCGGTGCGGGAGGGCGGCAAGCTGACCGATCCTCTGAAGAAGTCGGGGCTTTTCCCCAACATGGTGACCTCCATGATCTCCGTGGGCGAGGAGACGGGAAGCTTGGACGCCATGCTGGGCAAAATCGCGGACTTCTACGACATGGAGGTCGACGCCGCGGTCAAAGGCCTGACTTCCATGATCGAGCCCATCGTCATCGTCATCATGGGCGTCATCGTCGGCTCCATCGTCATCGCCATGTTCATGCCCATCTTCGAGCTCGGCCAGCTGGCCTCGAATATGGGCAGTTCTAAGCGCCACTAAAGATCCCCTTCCCGCGCAGATAGCGGTTGTAGGTGATGGCGAAGCGGTGCGCCTCGTCGCGCAGGTGCTGGAACATGCGCAGTGCCGGGCGGCGGCGTTCCAGGAGAATCGAGCGGGAGCGTCCCGGCACGAAAATCTCCTCCAGGCGTTTGGCCAGGGACGCAACTGGAATATCCAGCCCCAGCTTGTCCAAGGACTCCGTGGCCGCGCCAAGCTGGCCTTTGCCGCCGTCGATGAGAATCAGGTCCGGCAGGTCCTCTCTTGCGCGGCGGCGGTAGCGGCGGAACACCGCCTCGGCCATGGACTTGAAGTCGTTGATGCCCGTGGTCTCGCGGATTTTAAAGCGCCGGTAGTGGTTTTTGTTGGGCCGTCCGCCCGTGAAGCACACCATGGAGGCCACGGTGAAGCGCCCTTGGAAATGAGAGATGTCGAAACACTCGATATGGAACGGAGTCTTCGCTAAGCCCAGCGCGTCCTTTAAGTCCGTCACGGCCTGGGATTCGAGCAGGGGCGCGGCGATGTCCTCGGCGGAAAGCGCCTTTAAGCGTACGCGTTCGCCCATCTGCGCGATGGCCGAGAGATTGTTGCGCAGAGCGGCGGCGCGTTCGTACTCAAGTTCAGACGAGGCCCTCTGCATCTCTTCTTCGATCTTTTCGCGCAGCGCGCCATAGTCGCCCTGGAAGAACAAAAGCGCTCGCTCGGCCACGGCGCGATAGTCCGCGCGGCTGATTTTCCCGGCGCAGGGCGCCGGGCACTGGCCCGTGTGGTAGTAGAGGCAAGAGTGGATTTTGCGCTCGGCCAATGGCTTTTCCAGGCTGAACTCCCAACGGCAGGGGCGCAGAGGGAAAAGCCGGCTTCGCCATAGGTA
>JAGWJU010000181.1 GCA_028865585.1 Elusimicrobiota bacterium
CCCAAGGCGGCATCGCGGCCGTCACCGCGGCCACGGACAGCTTCGAGAGCCACGTGCGCGACACGCTCGTTTCCGGCGCGGGCCTCTGCAACGAGGAAATCGTGCGGCTGACCGTGTCGGAGGCTCCGGAGCGCATCCGCGAGCTGCAGGAGATCGGAGTCACCTTTTCGAAAAAAGGCTCAGCCGTCGATCTGGGACTCGAGGGCGGACACTCGCACCGCCGCATCCTCCACTGCGGCGACTTGACCGGCCGGGAAATCGAGCGCGCCGTGCTGGCCGGCTGCCGCGGGCACAAAAATATTCGCTTCTTCGAGAATCACATCGCGGTCAACCTCATTCAAGACGAGCGCGGCCGCTGCCGCGGCGCCTACGTCATGGACCGCAAGACCTCGCGCATCCAAGCCTTCACGGCCTCGGCCGTCGTCCTGGCCTCGGGCGGCGCGGGCAAGGTCTACCTCTACACCACCAACCCCGACATCGCCACCGGCGACGGCATGGCCATGGCCTTTAGGGCCGGGGCCGCGCTTTCCAACATGGAGTTCGTGCAGTTCCACCCCACCTGCCTCCATCACCCCAAAGCGCGCTCGTTTCTGCTCTCCGAGGCGCTGCGCGGCGAGGGTGGGCGCCTCGTTCTCACGGACGGCGCGGCCTTCATGAAGAAATACTCCGCCCAGGGCGAGCTGGCCCCCCGGGACATCGTGGCCCGGGCCATCGACGCGGAAATGAAGCGCACGGGCGACGACTGCGTCTACTTGGACATGACCCATAAATCCCGGGAGTTTCTAGCCGGACGCTTTCCCCACATTTACGAGCGGCTCTCGTCCCTGGGCATCGACATGGCCAAGGAGCCCATCCCCGTGGTCCCTGCGGCGCACTATTTCTGCGGCGGAGTGCGCGTGGACGAATGGGCGCAAACGGGCATCCCCGGGCTTTTCGCCCTGGGTGAAACCTCCTGCACGGGACTTCACGGCGCCAACCGCCTGGCCTCCAATTCTTTGCTCGAAGGCTGCGTCTTCGCGCACCGGCTGTTCCTGCGCCTGAAGAAGATCGGCCGCAAGCCTGAGCTTTCCGCCTACGAGCCGCCCGCTTGGAATCCGGGCCGCGCCGAGCCCATGGACGAGGCCGTGATGATCAGCCACAACTGGGACGAGATCCGCAGACTCATGTGGAACTACGTCGGCATCGTGCGCACGGACAAGCGCCTGGAGCGCGCCTTGGGGCGACTGCGGCTCTTGAAGCAGGAAATCGACCGCTACTACTGGGATTTCATCCTGACGCCGGACCTTATCGAACTGCGCAACTTGGCCGAGATCGCGGCCGCGGTCGTCGTTTCGGCGATGCGGCGCAAGGAAAGCCGCGGCCTGCACAGCACCCTGGATTATCCTAAAACGGCGGCCTCCGCGCGCGACACCGTGCTTGCGCGCGAGGACGCCCTCAAGGCATTGGAGGCCGCGCCCGTCGCGGCCGGGCAAATGCCGTGAGAAACCGATTAAGCGCCGCTCTAGCCCTCTCCACGATTTCTTTTTTCCTGGCGGCCTCGGGCGCAGCGGCGGCCGCACGCCCGGTTTGGCTTGTCGCCGCGGGCAAGGCGGACATCACGCCGGACCTGGCCCACGAGACCGTTTGGCTGGCCGGCTTCGGCGCCGACGGCCGCAAACCGACAGGAATCCAAAGCCATCTTTACGCGCGCGCCCTGCTGGTTTCGGACGGGCGCAAGACCGTGGCCCTGGTGGCCGTCGACACCATCGGCCTCTACCGGCGCGACGTCATGGACATGCGCCGCGCCGCCGGCTGGACGGGGCCCGACCGCTACCTATTCGTCTCCGCGACCCATTCCCACTCGACCCCGGACTCACTCGGACTCTGGGGCCGCTTCCCGGGCGTCTCCGGCGTCAACGAGCAGTACCGGCACGACGTCATTACGGCCGTGGCGGATCTCGTCAACCGGCTGGACAAGAAGCTCGCGCCCGCGCGCTTCTACGCCGCCGAGACCGACGTCAATCCCCGGGGGCTCTGCCGCGACAGCCGCGACCCCGTCGTCATTGATCCGGAACTGGACGTCCTGCAGTTCCGCAGCCTGGCCCGGCCGTCCAAAACCATCGGAACCTTGGTGCGCTGGTCCTGCCACCCCGAGGTCATGTGGGACGACAACGATGAAGTTTCCGCCGACTACCCCGGCGTCTTGTGCCGCACCGTCGAGAAAAAAACCGGAGGCGCCTGCGTGTTTCAAAGCGGCGTCATCGGCGGGCTTTTGACCCCGGACGTCGACCGCAAGGGCGGCCCGCCGCAGGAAATAAAGGAAATGAACCGCGTGGGGACCGCGGTCGCCGACGACGCGCTGCGCATCATCGGCAAGGCCCAGTCCATCGCGCCCGCGTCCGTTTCCTTCTCCAGCCGCACTTTGGTGATTCCCGTGGAGAACTCGCGTTATTTGCTGCTACTCCCGCACCTGACCTACGGGCACCGGGTCTTCGATAAGAACGGCAAGCCACTCTCCAAATGGATGACGTACTGGATCCCTTTGAAACAACTTCTCTTCTTCCCGATCCCGAAGCCTCAGGAGCCGCGCGTCAAAACGGAAATTGCCCTGGTTAAGCTCGGGCCGGTCAAGATCCTAGGCGTGCCGGGCGAACTCTTTCCCGAGTTGGCCATCGGCGGCTACCATGGCCGCTACCGCTTCGGACATCCGCTGGTCAAACCGGGAAATCCCAATCCGCCCGATTTGGCCAAGGCGCCCAAAGGCCCCTATCTCCGCCAGGAACTCCACGCTCGCGTGGGAATCATCGTAGGCTTGGCCAATGACGAACTGGGCTACATCATGCCTAACTACGACTTTAAGATTTCGCGCACGCGGCTGATGCTGCCGCGGTTGCCGGGGGACCACTACGAGGAGACCAACTCCATAGGGCCTTCCGTCACTGGCATTCTTCTCAACGCCTACAAGAAGATGCTCGCCCGCTAGGCCCTTCATTTACGCCGCGGCGCCGGAATCCAAATACGGCAGAAGCCACCAGCACGACAGCGTGCAACACGCTCCGATCGCGCACAAGCCCAGAACCGCCGCGTAAGCCGGGTGCGGACACCACGAGAACTCGGCGCGCAGCCCGTCGTAGAGCCTGCCTCCGACGGCGTTTGATCCGGCTTCGGCCAAGTCGAACGCCGCCATATAGACGGCGAAAGCCGTCGCCTCGGCATAGGGCGGGCAGAGCTGGGCGGCCAAGTCCATGAGCGAGAGACGGAAGAAGACTCCGACCAAGCCCCAGACCACGGTGACCGCGATAGCCGAGACCGGACCCAAATAGAAAGCGAACAAGAGGCTTAAAGGGCAGCCGAACAAAACGGCGCCCCTGACCAGCGAGCGCGTGCTCCAGAACCGGCCCACGCCGCGCGCGTAGAAGGCCGCCGCCAGGACACCCAGGATGCCGGAGAGCGTGGTCAAAAAACCGATGAACACCGGGCCGAACTTCAGGACGTCGCTCTGGTAGTAAAATTGGGCCGTGCCCAAAAACGGGTAGAAGCTCCAGAGGAAAACGACCAGGCCCAGGATCCAGAACTTCCGGTCCTTCAAAAGGGGCTTCAAGATGGCGAACCGGGCAGCGCCCTTGGCGGAGAAATCTCGTTCGCGCGAGAAGACGGAGGCGGCGAAAA
>JAGWJU010000182.1 GCA_028865585.1 Elusimicrobiota bacterium
CCAATCTAGATCACCCCGAGGAAGACATTCCGAGCCTAAGCGCCCAAGAGCTGCAGGCCGCGCTCGCGGCTCCCGCGAAGCTCATCGCGGATTTGGCCGCCACGTTCGCGCGTGGGCGCATTCTCGCGGAGGGCGCGCGCGTCTGCCTGGTGGGCCGGCCCAACGCGGGGAAGTCGAGCCTTTTAAACGCGCTCCTGGGCCGCGAGCGCGCCATCGTGAGCGCCGCGCCCGGCACCACGCGCGACACCCTCGAGGAAGAGGCTCTGATTTCGGGCGCCGCGGCCGTGCTTGTGGATACCGCGGGATTGCGCGAGGAGGGGGGCGCCGACGAGGTCGAGCAGGCCGGCATGGCCCGCACGCGCGCGGCTTTGTCCTCCTGCGACTTGGCCGTGCTGGTCTTGGACGGCGGCCGCGCGCAGACCCGAGACGACGAGCGCGTGCGCCGAGAGATTCTGGGCGCGGCCGCGCAGGACGGCCGGCCGGTCGTCACGGTCCTCAATAAATCCGATTTAGCCGGGGAAAATCCCGCCGTCGCCTGCGACCTGCGCGTCTCCGCCACGAAGCGCACGGGCTTAGACGCTCTTGCCCGCCTCATCGCCGAACGCCTGAGCGCCGACGCGCCCGAGCCCGGCCGCGCGGCCGTGACCACTCTGCGCCATCAGGAAGCGCTCCTATCCGCCCAAGGCGAACTCGCCCTGGCCGCGCGCGCGCCCCAAGAGCGGCCCTCCGACTGGGAAGACCGCGCGGCCTTTCATCTGCGCGAAGCCTTGCGCGAGTTGAACTCGGTCACCGGCCAAGACGCTCCGGACGAAGTTTTGGCGCAGATTTTCTCGCGCTTCTGCGTGGGCAAGTAGCCCTGCGCCCCGAAGCAAGCGCAGGAGAAAGTCCACTCAGCTGCCTTTGGTTAAGGGGAGTGCCAGCGACGCTTTGGCTTTGCGCGTCACTTGATTTACCACGCGGCGGAGCACGCCGATTGAAGTCTTTCCCGCGGCCTGGATGACATAGCGCTTGGCGATAACGTATTCGGCCGCATTGCCGCGCTGCGGCGGCGGCAAATCCTTGGCGCCGTGATGCAGCACCAACACGTCCTTGCCGTTGGCGAACTTGACGTAGTGGCTGTAAGAGCCGTCGCTGTCATCCACGTTCGGCTGGACGTAGAGCAACATCAGCATCCCGGACATATTGCCCATGTCCGTCAGCTTTAGCTTGAAGGTGCCGGCGTGGCCGCGATAGAAGCCCGTGGCGTAAGATTCAACCATCCCGGGAATGCCGCAACACTGGCTTTTGGCGGTGATCCGGCTAAACCCATCGATTTTGCCTGGCAATAGGGCCTCAAGTTTCGCGGCTGACGCCGGCACGAGTTTCGGCGCCGTCGCCGCCCAAAGGGCTCCCGAGGCGGCGCCGAGCACAAGGGCAAAAACTGGGAGAGCGGTTTTCTGTTTCATGGAAGTCCTCTCTTTGAATTCAGTTAGAGCCAGGCACAGCGCCCGTGGCATACATCTGCATAAGGGCGGGCAATTGGCTTGGTTGGATGGCGCCGCCCAGGTTGCTGACCAAGCCCTGGGGAGGCGCGCCGCCGTTGGCGGGCACCCAGGCGTCGTTGCCCGAGCCCAGTGAGATCATCGTCCCGGACTTGTACACGCTGTTGAGCGGATCGTCCGGGTTTTGCGGCACCCATTTTTCCATGCCGCCGCCGATGGGCACCCACGATCCCGGAGCGCCTACGGTAATCACTGGCAGACCGTTAGGCAAGATGTAGTTTGGACTCGAATTGGAGGCTGAATTGGAATCTCCCTGGCCGATCGGTCCGCCCCGATCCGGCAACGGCGTGCCGCCGTACAAATTCACGGAAGAACCCTGCCCGGAATTGCCGCAGGCCGCATTCACACCGACGATCGCCGGCGCGCTGTTGGATTGTCCGCCGCTCGCGCCAGGATATGGATATGGCGGCAATGCCGTCACGCCCTGCCCGTCTCCCAATATCGACGCCGCAAGCGAATTTAATTGATTCAGGGGAATTGGCGGGCCCGACGTCGGCTCGACAGCCGTATATTTGAGGAATCCTTCAATCTGCTGGCGCTGCTGGTCCGACATTTGAGACCAGGTCGTATAAGAAGTGGTCAAGTCCGGGTTCGATTGGGAGCCTCTATAAAAGATAGTAATACTCGAAAAGTCGGGTTTTCCATTGACCGTATATACGTTTAAATACCCACCTTTACCGAGACTGACCGAATTCTGGCTCCCCTGTCCTGCCATGGCCTTGCCTAAAGCTGCGTTGTATGCCGTCTCAGCCAAATATTGCTGACGGGCCTGATCGGCTTGCTGCTGCTGGTCCTGGGATGAATTGCCGCTTTGGCCTCCAGCGCCATATGAGCCGTATCCCTGCTGTCCGCCTCCGCCGCCGAGCGTGCCGCCGGGATTGAGGCAATAGTTGAAAGCAGCGGCCGATTGGCTGAGCCGGCCCGTCTTGTTTCCCGCCATATTGTTGTCGGACTTTAGCCGAGCCTTCGCCGCGGCTTCCTCGCTTTCCGCCTGGTGAACCTTCTGTTCCTCCGCGTTCGCAACGGCGCAATCCTTGCCGCCCGGACCTTCCTGCAGGCATTGCGCGTAGGCCGCGCCGTAGGCGGCACGCGCTTGGCTTACCCGCGCCTTGGCTTGCTTATAACTGGCCTGGTCTTGCTGCAGGCCGCTCAGGCCGGAGAGCGCTGTTCCAGCGGAGGAAGCAAGGTTTTCCAAGATTGTGGAACAATCGATGGGGGATGAACCGGAGGGGGCTTCACGCCCCCCGACAGATGCGTTGCCGGAACCAGAGTCGGGGCCGGGAAGAGACAGCGTCGGATCGCCGCTGGACTTGGATCCGGAAAGAGACAACGTCGGAGTCTGTTGCGCAAAACCAAGCGTTCCCGCCAATAAAAGCCCCGTCAGCGCGCCGAAGAAACCCATCCATTTGTGTTTATCATTCATGACACCCCTCTTTGCCATGGTATTTAACATGGGGAAGGAGGGATGTCAAGTAAATTTTCAGTTAAACTTGACAAAGCTTCCAATTTGAAAGGGCCAGGACTAAAACCAGAATGAATTACGAAGCGAAGAAACGCAGTTTCTATCCAAAGCTTGCTCCTAGCATTCTAGCCGTTTCCCTGTTATACTACCGGCGATGGCGGATTTGAACCTCGACATCCGCGTCCGCATAAGCCCCCGCGCCGTGCGGTGGTCGCTGTCCGCCTTGTGCCTGTGCCTCATGAGCCTGCCGGTGAGCCCCGAGGACATCACGCTCGACACCTATTATCCCGCGCCCACGGGAGTCTATACGAACATGATCACGACCCAAAAGACCATCCTAGCGCGCGACAGCGGAAACGTCGGCATCGGGACCACAACACCCGCTCAAAAGCTGGACGTCAGCGGCAACGCTAATTTTTCCGGCACGGTCGGGGTGGGGAACTTCGCCGCGGCCCCGGCGCCGGCCGCCAACGGGATGATGTATTACGACACCACCAAGAACGACGTCTACGGCTACAAACACGGCGCATGGCTGCCGCTGGGCGGCATCCCGTCGTTCACCAACTACAGCTGCAGTTGGGCTGGCACGAACGCTACCACGAACACGGACCTAGGC
>JAGWJU010000183.1 GCA_028865585.1 Elusimicrobiota bacterium
TCGAGCGCGAGAACTTCGCACCGCTCAAGGGCAAGCGCGTGGGCCTCATCGCCAACCGCACCAGCCGCGACGGTCAAGGCCGCTTCACCGCGGAGGTCCTGGCCGCGGCCCCCGGGGTCAAGCTGGTCGAGATTCTGGCCCTGGAGCACGGGTTCTATCTTAATCCGAAGACCGTCCTTGTGTCCTCGTCTTCCATCGTGCTGGGGGGGCGCTCGATTGCGGTGCGCAGCCTTTACCGCGGCGGACTCTCCGGCATGCGTCCGACGCCCGAGGATCTTTCGGGCGTCGACGTTCTGGTTTTCGACGTGCAGGACATCGGGGTCCGGTTCTACACCTACTTGGCCTCCATGGCGATCGCCATGAAGGCGGCGAAAAAGGCGGGCGTTGAGTTCATGGTTCTCGATCGCCCGAACCCCATCACGGGGAGCATCGTGGAAGGCCCCATTCTGGACGATTTGTCCCTGCGCAAGGAAAGTCCCACCTCCTTTTTTGCGGTTCCCATCAGGCACGGCCTGACCGCGGGAGAAATGGCCCGCTTCTACAACTCGGAGCTGAAGGACCCGCAGCTCGTGGTCGTCCGGATGTCCGGCTGGCGGCGATCGATGTGGTTCGGTGAAACCGGGCTGCGCTGGACGCCTCCCTCTCCGAACATCCTGACCCCGGACGCGGCCCTGCTCTATTCCGGGTTGGGCATCTTCGAGTCGTCCAATCTCGCGGTCGGGCGGGGCACGGCCTGGCCCCTTCGTTGGGTGGGCGCGCCGTGGTTTGACGCGGCCGCCGCGCTGAAGGATCTCCGAGCCGCCCGCCTGCCCGGGGTGCGCTTCGTGCGCGCGGACACGGTCCCCACGCGGGCCGCGAGATACTACGCGATGGAGCCGTGCCGCGGAATCAGGTTCATCGTGACCGATCGCGACGCGATTAGGCCTCTGGATATTTTCCTGGTTCTCAATAAATCCGTCATGAAGCACAATGCCGCGGATTTCCGGTGGGACTGGAGCGGACTCAAGGAACAGATGGGCACGGGGCGGTTCCGCCGTATGCTGGAATCGAAAGCGCCTCTTTCACGGATCAGGGCGTACTTCTCCCGGCAGTCGGCCGCGTTCAAAAAAATCCGCCGGCCCTACCTGCTTTACCGCTGAGCCAGCGAAAGGCGCACCGGCATGCGTCCAGGCGCCGGGATTTTTCCCAAAAGGGCCCTCGCCGCGGCCTTTTGGCTTTCCTCGCTTTTAGAAAAGGCGCACAGGCCCGGCAGCCGGAACTGCGCAAAGACGAAGGGGCTCCCGAAGGAGACGAGGACCGCGGTCCGGGCCCTCGCCGCGGCTTGGACGACGGCCCGCGCCTGGGCGCCGGAGTAGGCGATGCGCCCGGTGTAGGCGCGCGGAGAAAGAAAAGAGGCGACGACCAGCGTCTCGTCTTTTTCGGCGCGGGGCCCGGCTAAGACGCGCAGGCCCGCGGCGCGCAGGGCGCCGACGAAGGCCTGTCCTTTCCAACGGGCGGACGAGGTTGCGTCCGGCTCCCAGTACCTGATCGGGCCGCGGAGTTTGGGCGCGCGGCCCACCGCCGTGAGCGCGGCGCGGGCCATCGCCGCCGCCGATGTCTTGTGCGCGGCGCGGCCTATGCGTTTTAAAGCCGCCCTGATCTCCGCCGCGCCGCGGATTTTTTCCGGAGGGCTGAAGGCGCGGTCGATTCGGCGCAAAGCCGCCCGCGCCAAGCCCTCCAGTTCGGGCCGGCGGGAGATGTCCTCCTCGAGCCGGCGCAGCAGCGCCCACGGATCGGAGGGGACCAGAAGCGCGTCCGCGCCCGCGGCTAGGGCGGCCAAGCCCGGCTCCCGGGGGCCCGCGGCTCCGCCCATGTCCAGCGCGTCGGTTGCGACGAGCCCCTGAAATCCGAGCGTTTCCCGCAGCAGCGCGACGATGCGCGGCGAGAGCGAGGAAATCGGATCCTCGCCCGAAAGGGCCGGGACGCTCAAGTGCGCGAGCATCACGCTTTCGGCCGAGCGGGCCAGCGCGCGAAACGGCGCCAAGTCGCGCCGCATCAGCGTCCGGCGATCGGCCAGAACTTTGGGCAGTTCTAGGTGGGAGTCCTTGGCCGTGTCGCCGTGGCCCGGGAAGTGTTTGAGGCACCCGGCGGCGCCCGCGGATTTTAAGCCACGGAGATAGGCGCGGGCCAGGCGCGCGGTCGCGACCGGATCGGAGGAGAACGCGCGGACGTTGACGATGGGATTCTCAGGACGCACGGCCAGGTCCACCACCGGCGCCAGGACCCAGCGCACGCCCGCGGCGCGGGCCTCCAGCCCCGTGATCCGTCCCTTGGCAAAGGCCAGAGCCGCCGAGCCTGCCGCGCCCAGCCCCATGTTGGAGACCAGGGCCGTGCCGTCGGGGCACTGCGAGGCCAAACCGTCCTCGTAGTCGGCGCAAAACACCAAGCATCCCCCCGCGATTTTCTGCAGCCGCGCGGTCAGCGCCGCCGCTTCCGCCGCGGTGCCGCCGTAGAGGCAGAAGCCGCCCACGCCCGCGCGCGCGAGCTTTTCCGCCTTTACGGCGGAGTCCTTGCCAAGGCGGAAGCCGGGAAAGATCAGGCGGGACCAGGGGCTTGGGCGCGTCATGGCGGCATTATAGGATTTCGCAATATTTGCTTAATAGCGGAACGCTAAAATGAAAGTCGAAGATGAGGGCTCTGCGCGGGCGCTTATTCGCCGTTGTTCCGGCCGTCTGCGCGCTGCTGGCTCCGCCGGGAGCCGCCGCGCAGTCCTTGTCCGCCGCCCAAGAAAGCCTCCTCTCCCACTATCAATATCAAGTCAAGCCCGACGGCAGCGTTTGGGCGCCGGGCGCCTCCTCGCCGCTCGACGCCTCCGGCGTGGAGGCGGCGCTCTCCCGCGCGGCCGGAGCCCAGCGCTTGAAGGCCTTGCTCCAGGTCGACATGATCCTCGATCAGAGCGGCGGCAAGGAGAACTTGACGCCGGAGCAGACCCAGCGCATCCGCGACGTTCTGCGCGCTAATTGGAGTTATTTTCCTGAAAGCTCCCGCGCGGACATTTCCGGCTACTTCACGCCCGAGGAGTTGAGCGCCCTGGATGCCCAGCCGGCCGCGCAGGCCGCGGCCCCGTCCGCTTCCGCTTCTCTCTCGGCGCCGCCCGCGCCGCCGGTGCTCGACGATTCCGCGCAGGACGATTCCGGCGAGGCTCTTTCCGTGGGTGGGGCGGCGCCCGCCGCGGCCGCCACTCCAGCGGCTCCGGCCGAGACATTTTCCGCGGCTCCACCCTCATCGGCCCCGGCTCCCGTCGCGCCGCCGGTGCTTGATGACTCGACGCAGGGCGATTCGGCCCCCGCTCTCTCCGTGGGCCAAGCGATCGCGGCCGTCGCGGCCCCCGTCGCCGCCGCTCCGGCGGCGGTTGTCGCGGCGATTGCGCCTATGGCCGCGGCTCCTGCGGCCGCTTCGCCCGCAGCCTCTGTTCCGGCCGCCGCCGTTGCGCCGCCGCCCCCGGCTGCCGCGGTTTCTGCGAAGCCCGCGACGTCTCCCGCGGCGGTTCCGGCGCAGCCGCTCTCCGCGCCCGCCTTGCCCGCGTCGGCCGCCCTACACCCCGCGCCCGCGGCGCCGATGGCTGCGCCCATGCCTG
>JAGWJU010000184.1 GCA_028865585.1 Elusimicrobiota bacterium
TTCTCGCGCAAGGCGGCCATGAGCTTTTCTTTTTCCCGATCCCAAGCGGCGTAGCGGGTCTGGAGTTCGTCTTTTTCCTTGAGCGCGCGGGTGAGCTGCTCGCTGCTTGCCGCGATTTGGTTGCGCAACTGCCCCAGGGCCATTTCGTGCGTGAGGGTTCGTTCCGCGGCCTGCGCCAAGCGCTTTTCGACGTCCTCCACCCTGCGCTCGGCGTCCTGCTGGATTTGCCGGCTTTTCGCGGCCTGCTCCCGGCCCTTCGCGAGTTCCGAAAGAAGGGTCTTGGAAATTTCGTCTTTTTGCGCGGCCAGAGCGGCGTAGAGTCCTTCCTTGTCCTTGACGGATTTCTCCGCGGCTTCCAAGCGGATGGCGAGTCGGTCGTTTTCGGATTCCAGATCGGAGAGTCTCGTGCGCAGGGAGTCCTGCGCACGGCGCTCCTCGTCGAGCTTCTGGTGCAGGATCATGATTTTGCCGGCCAAATCCTCTTCCGAGGCGCGCCGGTCCTGGGAGATCCGAGACAGGGTCTGTGATTTCTCTTTAAGGGCGTCAAGAAGCTTGAGTTTTTCCGTTTCCAGGCCCGCGATGATCTCGTCCCTGCCGGCCGGCGAGGCGGCCATGGCCTTGGAAATCTTATCCGCGGACTCCCTGACCTCCTCGAGCGCGGCGGCGTTGGAGCGCTGGGCTTCCAGGATTTTCTGTTCCATGGCCGCGATCCGGCTGTCGATATCGGATTGGCGGCGCAAGCTTTCTTCCAGGTGCTCCTGGCGGACGGCGTGGTTTTGCTCCTCCCAGGTTCTGGCCAAGGCCGCGCGCTCGCGCGCGAACTCCTCGAGACGTTCGCGCTGGCGTTCCATTTCCAACTGCGCGACCCGCTCCCACGCGGAAATCCGGTCGTTGAGTCCGGCGGCGATGCGGCCGAGCTCCTTGGCCGACTCCTCCTCCCTGCGCCGCATCTGCTCCGGAATTCCCTCAAGAGCTTTTTTGCTTTCCCCCCGCCACGCTTCGACGCCGTTCCTAAGGCGATCAATCTCGGAACTGAGGGTCAACAGCATTCTGCCGAATTCGTCAGGAACTGGAGATGGACTTGGCGTGGCGGCACCTTTGGAAGAACTCGCGTTGGCCGCAAAAGATTCGCGAATGACGCTAAGTAATGACTGGTGCACTTCATCGAGTCGCCGCTCCAGGGCGTCGACTCGGCCCTGATCATGGGACTTCTGCTCCTGCGCTTCCCGCTCGGCCTTTTCACGCTTGAGCTGCTCCGTGACGTTCCTGAGGTAGGACTCCACTTCCGTTTTGACGGCCTGCTGCCGCTTGAAAATCTGTTCTGCGGCAAAAGCTTTCTGGTGAGCGGCGGCCAAGTCTTTCTCCATTTTCTGCAGGCGCTTGCGCAGGTAAAGATCGCCGGCGCCGCCCGCGGCCGGTGCTGGGAGATTCTTGGGAGATGCCGAGTCCTCATCTTGCGCCGGAGGCATGGGAGGCAGGGATTTTGGCGGCTTGGGCGGGACGGGCTTGGAATCCATCGTCATCTCTCCTCATATCTCTGCGACGCGAACGCAGGCAAATTATAGCTTAGCGAAACGTTGTGGACTTCTCCCAGGACTCCCTGAGGCGCGAAGGCGTAATCGAAGCTGAAGTCTCCGATGGTCAGTCCAACTCCAGCTGTGAGGCAGGAAGCTAAGCCCAAGCTCGTGAAGTCCTGGGAATTGAACCCCCCCCGTAGAGCCGCCTTCATGGAGTCTGTAATGGGAATTGCATACTCGACGCCTAGAGCCCCGTAGGGGACGTCCCCTGAAGGCAGATCGGCCTCAATAGCCAGGATCAAATTTTCGAAAGGATAGGCGTCGGCGCCGAATTTAGCCACGAAAGGCAGAGTGTTGCGGACCTGGTCGAATTTTTGCCCACTGCCCATGTTTTGCGCGTCGAAGGAAAAGTCGTACGGAAAGGGACCGTTATAGAAATGGGAGAGGATGCCGATGTCCCCGCCGAAGCCGTTGGCGGAGGAGGAGGCGTAGTCCGAATGAATCCAGTGGCCGGCCACGCCCATGGCCATGTCCATGTTGCTGGTCGACATGTCGTCGATGGTTTGGGCCCAGCCGAAATCAAGGACGTAATCGCGCGGATTGAAGGTTCCCTCGCTGTTGCCCGCCAGATCGGTCTGCGGGATGGAGCCGATATTTTGGTAGCGCAGCCCGCCGGCCAGGACCGAGGTGTCGTTGATCCTGTCGGCGATCTGCGCGGTCTGGTAATTGATGTTCGCCACGTACTCGGTATACATTAAGGACGCCGAGAAGCGGGGCACGCGGACCAGTCCCGCCGGGTTCCAATAGAGCGCCGTGGCGTCGTTGACCGTCGCGCTGTAGGCCCCGCCCATGGCGATGCCGCGCGCGCCGATGCCGGAGGTCAAGAACTGGGAGCCCGTCGTTCCGACGGCGGCCGTGGTGAAATCGCTGGCCCGGGCCGGCGCGGCCAGGAACGCCAGGGCGGCCAAAGCGGCGCAAAGCCTCATCGGATGACCACCACCTTGAAGATGTGGCGTGATCCCGCTCCCTCAACGGCTGCGAGGTAGACGCCGCTGGCTACGGGGCGTCCGGCGCGGTTGACGCCGGTCCAGACCAACACTCCCGAGGCGTTGGCGTGCTCATCGAAGACCAGTTCGCCGTGCAGCGTGAAGATTCGGATCCGGGCGTCGGCGGGTACGTTGCTGAATGTGACGTAGCCGTTGCCGCGGCTGGCATAGAAGGGATTAGGAAAAATCTTGGCGTCGTTGGCCGCGCCGCCGGGGGCCTGCTGGGCCACGACGAACTCGGAGAAGTGGTTCACGGTGGCGTTGATGACGTTTTGCGAGGTGTCCACGGCGCTGGCCAAGGGCACGCAGGTCCCGCCGGCGTCGACGCGCATGAGCGCGGCCTGGTCGATGGAAAATGGGATGGCGGAAGGTGAGTAGGAGATGCTGAGGTAGTAGGGCTTGAGCGGCTCGAAGGCGGGGGTCGTTTGGATGGTGAGTCCCGTGGAATTGACCGAGCCTGGGCATGGAGAAACGGCGAAGCTCATGGTCGAAATGAGGATGGTGACGGGCGTATTGACCACTCCCTCGGGCGCGCTGAGGGAGACGGTCATTCCATTGGGCAAAAGCCCCTGCATGAAATTCGCCTCGTTGGGGTAGAGGATTCCGCCCAAAGTCCCGGCCGGAGCGCCGGCGTTGAAAGGCTCCGTGGAAACGACATTGGAAAAGGCCGTTACTTGGCCGTAGGGGTTTTCGGCCTGGACGCGGAGATAATATAGCAGCGTGCTGGACAAGCCGGTCAGAGTGTAGGAATTGCCGCGGTAGTTGGAGGAAAACGGCAAGGCGGTGAAATCGGTCGCCACGAAGTTGTCGGTCGAGTAGGTGACTTGATACGTGGTGGAGGACGAATTGGTTCCAGTCAGCCATGACAAAGAAATGGAAGTCGGGCCGACGGAAGCCACCGCCAGGTTGCTGGGGGCGTCGGCGTAGGTCGCCGTGCTGCCCAAGCTGACATAGGATGAAAGTACGCCGTTCTGGTTGAGGGCCGCCGCCTGAGCGCTGAAAATCGCGCCCGCAGAAGGAATCCCAGTGAATGTCA
>JAGWJU010000185.1 GCA_028865585.1 Elusimicrobiota bacterium
TGCGGGAGCTCGGCAGCGGCGACACGCTGCTGACCTTGGGCGCGGGGGACTTGCGCAAGATCGGCGAGGAACTCCTGCTCCGGCTGGGCTCCGGGCGCGCGGGCCGGAGCTAGGCCCCCATGCCGGCCAGGCTCGGACAGCACTTTCTCATCGACGCGCACGCCCGCGACCGCATCGCGTCCTGCGCGGCGGTCGAGAAGGGCCGGCGCGTTTTGGAAATCGGCCCCGGCCGCGGGATGCTCACCCGGGCCCTGCTCTCGTCCGGAGCCGAGGTGACGGCCGTGGAGATGGACGAGCGGCTAGCCGAGGCGCTGCAAAAGGAATTTTCCGGCGCCTCGCGCTTACGCCTGCTTCGGGCGGATTTTTTGGCGTTGGATCTGGCCGAGCTCGGCTCCGCGGCGGGCGGGCCCTTTCGCATCGCGGCCAACCTACCCTATTCCGTGGCGTCGCCCATCCTGCAGAAAATACTGCCTTGGCCGCTGTGGGACGAGGCGATCCTGATGTTCCAGAAGGAAGTCGCGCTGCGCGTGGCGGCGGAGCCAGGCACCGCCGACTATGGAATTTTGACCCTGTCGGCCTGGCTTTACGCCGAGGCCGAGATTCTCTTTGACGTGGGTCCGCGCTCGTTCTCGCCGCCGCCGAAGGTGGACTCCTCGGTCGTGCGGCTGGTCCGGAGGGCGGAGCCCAAGCTGTCCCCCGCGCGGCAGCCCGCGTTTTTTCGGCTGGCCAAGGCGGCCTTTGGCCAGCGGCGAAAGATGGCGCAGACGCCCATCGCGCAGGCTTTTCACATCGCCAAAGATGAGGCGGCGCGGACGCTTGAGTCCTGCGGCTTTTCCGCTTCCTGCCGTGCGCAGGATATCCCGCCGGAAGCCTACGCCCTCCTCGCCGGGAAATTTGCTATTTTAGAGGGCGAAGCCGCAGCCAAGGGCCTCAAAGAACCGTGATCGCGTTCAACGTCAGCCGCAACGCCGTTTTGGCCTCGCAAGTCTCGAAGGCGGACACGCCGCGGGCGCGTTCGCGCGGGCTTCTGGGCCGTAGGTCACTGGGGTCTTCGGAGGGGATGTGGATAATCCCCTGCCCCATGATTCACACGTTTTTTATGAAGTTTCCCATCGACGCCGTCTTTCTTGATTCGGATTTGGGCGTGGTGCGCGTTCTGGAGAACTTGAAGCCCTGGCGCCTCTCGCCTTGGGTGTTCCGCGCCAAGAGCGTGCTGGAACTGCCCGCCGGCGCCGCGTCCGGCGCCGTGGCCAAGGGAGAGACGCTGGAGTTCCGCCAATGAGCGAAGGCTTTTCCGTCCCGCAGCCGGCAGTTGTCTCCGCGCCCGAGTTCGAGACGACCTCCGGTTTGGAGGTCGCCCGCTACTACGGCCCGGATACGGTTGCGGTTCCGCCCCAGGACTTGGGCCGGCCGGGGGAGTATCCCTTCACCCGCGGCATCCAGAAGACCATGTACCGAGGTCGGCTCTGGACGATGCGACAGTATGCGGGCTTCGGCACGGCCAAGGAAACCAACAAACGCTTCCGCTACCTGCTCGACGAGGGACAGACCGGGCTTTCCACGGCCTTCGACTTGCCCACGCAAATCGGCCTCGACGCCGACGACGCGCGCGCCAGGGGCGAGGTGGGCCGCGTGGGCGTGCACATCGGCAGCCTCGCGGACATGGAGGAGCTCTTTGACGGCATCGCCCTGGACAAGGTCTCGACCTCCTTGACCATCAACGCCACGGCCTCCGTCCTGCTGGCGTTCTACGTCGCCTGCGCCAAAAAACGCGGGGTGTCCCCGGCGCACATCCGCGGCACGGTGCAAAACGACATCTTGAAGGAATTCCTAGCCCGCGGCACTTACATTTATCCGCTCGGGCCGAGCCTCCGCTTGTGCGCGGACACCATGGAGTATTCTTTCCGGAATCTTCCCAGCTTCCACCCCATCTCCATCTCCGGCTACCACATCCGCGAGGCGGGGTCGGACGCCGTGCAGGAAATCGCCTTCACCTTCGCCAACGCCGAGGTCTATCTTAAGGAAATGCTCGCGCGCGGCGTTCCCATCGACTCTTGTGGCGAGAAGCTGGCCTTCTTCTTCGGCTGCCACAACAATTTTCTGGAGGAAATCGCGAAGTTCCGGGCCGCGCGGCGCGTGTGGGCGCGCATGATGAAGGAGGACTACGGCGCGCAAAGTCCCAAGGCCATGGCCCTGCGCTTCCACGTGCAGACCTGCGGCTCGACCTTGACCAGCCGGCAGCCCAGGAACAACGTCATGCGGGTGTCGCTTCAGGCGATGGCCGCGGTGCTGGGAGGATGCCAGTCCCTGCACACCAACGCTTATGATGAGGCCCTGGCTTTGCCCACCGAGGAATCGGCGGCCCTGGCCCTGCGCACTCAGCAGATTCTGGCCTGCGAAACCGGCGTGGCCGACACCGTCGATCCGGTGGCCGGCTCCTACGCGATTGAATCTTTGACCTCCCAACTGGAGGCGCGCATCCGAGAAAAGGTCGGGCAAATCCGCGCCCAGGGCGGCATGGTTGCGGCCTTGAACAAGGGTCTGCCCCAGGCCGAAATCCAGGACAAGGCCTACCGCTACCAGCAGGACATCGAGTCCGGCCGGCGCAAAATCGTCGGCGTCAACTGCCTCCAGATCGACGAGGCGGCCGCGGGCAAGAAGGAAAAAACGCTCAAGGTCTCCCCGAAACTGGAGGCGGATCAGGTCAAAAAGCTTTCCCGTCTGCGCCGGACCCGAAGCTCGGCGCAAACCGAGCGCGCCTTGTCCTCCTTGAAGGAATCCGCGCGCGGAAAGGACAATCTGATGCCGGCCATTCTGGACTGCGTCGAGAAGAGCGCCACCATCGGGGAAATCTGCGGCGTCCTGCGCGCGGAGTTCGGCGAGCACCATGCCGGCTAAAGGCCTCTCTCGGCGCAAGACCGCGGCCGAAGTCCTTTCGGACAAGGGGCTGGTTTCCTCCGAGCAGATCCGCCAGGCCGAGGAAGCGGCAAGGAAAGACCGGAAGCTCTTCGTTCAGTCGATTGTCGATGCTGGCGCCGTGTCCAAGCACGATCTCTTGGCGGCGCTTTCCACCGAGTGGCAGGTGCAGGCCGTGGACCTGACCAAGGTGGAGATTGATTTGGAGGTCGCGCGCATCATCCCGGAGTCGGCGTGCAGGCGCCACGGTTCCGTTCCTTTCGCGAAGGAGGAAAATCTCCTTTACGTGGCCATGCCCGATCCCAAGGATTTTTTCGTCTGCGAGGATGTGGCCCTGCGCACGGGGCTCCAAGTGCAGGGCGTTTTGGCCCTGCCTCAGGACATTTCCGACGCGCTGGACACCGTCTACGGGCGCAGCGGCGCCGCGGCCGTAAGCCGGCTCATCGAAGAGGTCGCCAGGAAAGACGAATCGGGACAGCCCGGCGGCGTGGATATCCTCTCGGATCAAATCAAAACCGATATCACCGAGGTCGACGCCTCCGCTCCCGAGGTCGAGAAGCTCGTCAACGCCATCATCCTGACGGCTCTCTCCATGAAGGCCTCGGACATCCACATTGAGCCGTTCGAGGATCCCACGGGGCGCGACTCGCGCGTCCTGGTC
>JAGWJU010000186.1 GCA_028865585.1 Elusimicrobiota bacterium
GCGGGCGGCAGGGGCAAATCCGTCGTGCGCAGGACTTGAGGCACCAGCGCCGCAAAGCTCCAGGGCTTGAGTGTTTTAGAGAAGACGTCCGCCATCGGCGCCTCCACGTCGTCGTTGATGCCCAGGGGCTTCAAGCCCAGCACGCCCTCAATGGTGCGCAGCAGATTGACCGTGGTGTAGTGCGTGGAGACCACGGCGCCCCGCTTGACGTAAGCGCCCGCGAAGAAGGCCGTGCTCCGGTGGGCGTCGACGTGATCCGGCCCGTTCTGCGCGTCGTCTTCCACCACGCAGATGAGCGTGTTGTTCCGGAAGGGGCTCTTCGCCACCGCCTGCACCAGAAGCCCGACGGCGTAGTCGTTGTCCGAGACCTCGTCCTCGAGCGTGCCCGCATGGTCGATGGCTTGGCCGAAGGCGCCGGTGTGATCGCGCATGAAGCGCACCATCTCCAAATTGGGCAGGCGCCCTTGGGCCTCGTAGCGGCGGAACTCCCGATCCCATTCCTCGAAGCGCCAGTAGTCCGGGAACTTGAGATCGAAGCCCCGGAAATACGGATCGGTCACGGCCATGAGCTCGGGCCGCGTGGGGTAGGCCACGCGCACGTGCGCGGCGTAAGGGTCGGTCACGGTCGGCAGGTAGGCGGGCGTGCCGGGCTTGTCGTAGTAGCGCGAGAGGTCGAGGAAAAATCCGTAGTTGCGCACGCTCAGCTTCGCGCGCAGGGCCGCGTCCCACAGGTAGCCCATGCCCGCGTCGTCGTCCGGTCCGTCGGGGGCGTCCACGTCCGCGGTGCCGGGCAGCAAATCCGGGTCGTCGGGGGTGTCGGGATTGGCCGCGCGGCGCAAAGCGAGCGTGGCGAAGCCCACGTTGACGTTGCGGTTGTCCCCCTCGTAGTCGTAGCTCAAGCCCCGTCCGGCGTAGTAGACCGGGATGGCGGCCTCCACCATCTGCGTGGCGCGCGCCGCGGTCGACCAGTTCCAGCCGTTGCCGCTCACCTCGCCGCTGTCGTCAAAATTATCCAGGTCCACGAACTTCGAAGCGAGCAGGTGCTGGTTGGGCGTGAGCGGCTGAGGGAACACCGCCAAGCGCGGGTCGCCGTTTCCTTCCGGCAAATCGCCCAGGACCTGATCATAGGTGCGGTTTTCCTTAATAATATAGATGACGTGCGTGATGCGCCGGTGCAGGAACGCCATCATCGCCGCGTCCGCCGCGCGCTTGGGGTCGGGCCCGTAGTGATCGTTGTCCGCGACCTGCCGGGTCAAGACGGCCAACTCGCCCGCGGACGGCACGGGCACGGCCTCGAAGCCCCCCTTGGAGAGCTGGAGGATGAACTGATTTTGCCCGCGGCAGGCGTCCAAGGAGCCGCGCAGGGTCAAGAGCGTATCCCGGCAGCCGCCCGTATTAGGGCCGGGCACGCTGTGCGTGTTGGCGACGTAGAGCGTTTGGCCGTCCGGGGACAGGCTCACCGCGCTCGGGTACCACGCCGTGGGGATGAGGCCCGAGACCCGGCCCGTCACCCGGCCTCGGCTCCGCGCGAGTTTGATGACCGCCACGGAGTTCGCGCCGCCATTGGAGACGTAGAGCGTTTTCTCGTCTTGGGAGAGCGCCAGACCGTTGGGGTTGCTGCCCTTTAAATCCCTCCGGTTGGCGAAAATCGCAGGCGGCGCGGTGGTGCCAAGCACGCCCGCCAGGCGGTTCGCGCGCGCGTCAATGACCGCCACGGCGTCGTCCGTGCCCAGGGCCGCGAAGAGCAGCGTTCGCGCGCGGTTGAAGATCATCTTATTGGGCTCGCCGGGTACGGCGATGCGCCGCATCACCTTGGGCGCCCCGGCAAGACTCACCACCACAACCTGCCGGTCCCGCGGGCACGACACGTAGGCCGCGTCGTTTCCGCGCAGCGCCACCCAGAACGGAAACTCGCCGCCCGGAACGCCTTTCAAGCGCGGGTTAGTCTTTCCGGGCCGAAGATCCAGCTCCGCGATTTTGCGGCGAGATTTCAAATCGACGAGGCTGATGGAGTCGTTCTCGAAATTAGCCGCGACCAAGCGCCGGCCGTCGGGCGTGACGGCCAGGCCCGCGGCCTCCGGCAAGACGTCGATGCCCAGCCCCTTCTTGTGGCCCAAAGCGATGGGCGCGCCGTCCTCGGCCCAGCGGCCGTCTTTTTCGGCGAAGACGTGGACATTGTCGTCGTCGCCGCCCGAAGCGTAGAATTCCCGCCCGTCCGGACTCCAGGCGAGGCCGTCGAAGGTGTTGGGAACCTTAAGCGCCTGCTTAAAGCGCGCGGCGCCGCCGGAGAGATCGAACACGAAGACGTATTCCTCGGAATAGTCCGGGATGGTCCGGCCCGAGGGCGCGTTCACGCGAGTATACCCGCTGGTCAGCACCAGGAGCGTCTTGCCATCCGGACTTTTGGCCAGAGTAACCGGCTGGCCCGCGATGAAATCCGGCAGGCCGGGCAGGCGCGGGTTCAAAGGAATAAAGTACGATCCCGGCGCGGCCAGGGGCGTGATGGTCATGCCCGTGGGCAGCGCCTGCCTGGCGAAAACCGGAGGAGGAGGCGGGACAATCGCCCTTGATTTTACGCGCGGGCGGCCCGCAAGCCGGACGACCGCCAAGGCCACGGCCAAAGCGACGAGCGCGGCGCCGAGTCTTTGCCGGAGAGTCACGGCGACATTCTACAAAAACGCCGCGGCCCGCTCTTTAAAATCCGGCGTTCCGCGGACTCGGCCAGGGCGATGAGCCTGGAATTCCCCCTGACGGCGGCGTCAAGGTCGTCAATGAGGAGAGCGTCCGGGAGCGCCCAGAATCTCGCGGTAAAGCGCCTCGTAAGCGTCGAGCGCCTGGCCCCAGGACGAATCCTTGGCCATGGCCGTGCGGCGCGCGGCGGCCAGGGCTCCGGGGTTTCGGTAGAGCTCGACGGCGGCGTCCACGATTTCAATCAAGCCCGCGGCGCTGGGTTCGCGCATGATCAAACCGTCGCCGCCCTCCGAGTCCTCGCGCACGTCCGTCACGGTGTCGGCCAAGCCCCCGGTGCTGGTCACCAGCGGCAGCGCGCCGTAGCGCTGGGCGATGAGCTGGGAGAGCCCGCAGGGCTCGAAGCGCGAGGGCATCAAAAGAAAATCCGCGGCGGCGTAGACCGCGCGCACGAAGGACTCGTCGAAGGGATGCGCGGCCACGCGGCCCGGGTGGCGCAGGACCGCGGCGGCGACCGCCTCTTCCAAATCCTTGTCGCCCGAGCCCGTGATGACGACCTGCGCGCCGCGCGCGACCATCTCGTCCACCGCCGCGACGACCACGTCGATGCCCTTTTGGTGCGCCAGGCGCGAGGCCACGGCGAAAAGCGGAGCCTCCATATCGGCGTCCAAGCCCAGGCGGTTCTGCAGCCAGGCCTTGTTGGCGGCCTTGCCCTCGGCGACATCCCCGGCCGCGTAGTTTTGCGCCGCGACCGGGTCCGTCGCCGGGTCCCACATCTCCAAATCGAGGCCGTTCAAGATGCCGCGCACGCCGTCTTGGCGGGCCCGGAGCACCCCGTGCATGCCCATGCCGAACTCCTCGCCCAAAATCTCGCGGGCGTAGGTG
>JAGWJU010000187.1 GCA_028865585.1 Elusimicrobiota bacterium
CCCTCCCAGCATCACCGGCCGCCGGCCCATTTTATCCGCGGCTCGGCCGCCCAAAATCTGCGCCATCGCGGAAATAAGCAAGCTGGCCGCCATAGCGGTGCCGATGAGCTCAAGGGAAAAACTCCGCTGCCGGCTCAAATAAACCGCGAAATACGGAAACGCGAGGGAATAGCCCGCGGACATGAGCACGCGGCAGAGCAGAATGAGCCAGGCGCGGCTCAGGATGGAACGCATCGAGGCAAGGCCGCTAGATCGCCGACAGAACGGCGTCCACGCGCGCGTCCAAGGCTCGGGCTTTGTCCCGATCCTTCAGCCCGGCCGTGTTGATGCGCACGTTCTCCGCCGCGCACAGGGCCGCGGCCTTAAGAAGATGCAGCGCGCAATTCAAATCCGAAGCCACCGCGGAAGAGACCGCCGGCGCCAGCGCCTTGGCCGCGGCATGGGCCCTCTGCGCGGCGGCGGCCGTGCGCAAAGGAACTTCCGCGGCGGCCGCCAACGCCTCTTGAATCCTCGCCGCGCGCGCCGGGTCGTCTTTCGGGAGAGCCATGGCTTTGCCGAAGCCCGCGAAGGATTCCGCGTCCTCGCTGGCGAGCCCCTGCAATTCCCGGCGGGCCATCTCCATGCCTTCGAGCCCGCGCTCCAGCAAGGGTCGCTTGGCCGGCTCGAGCTTCTTGGACTTGAGGCTAATGCCCACGGCCATCGCGCCCAGAGCGCAGCCCATGGCGCCCGCCGCGGCCGCGGCGGAGCCTCCTCCGGGCACGGGCGCGGTGCTGGCCAGCGCCCGCGAGAGCGTCTCGGACGCCTGCAGCCACTCCGGTCCGGACCCGCTTTCCGCCCCGTGCGCGCCGATTCCCAGGGCCTCGAGCCGGTTTTCCAGGATCTGGACTGCGGGGTTGAAATTTTCCAGCGTTAAAGTCTCAAGGGCGAAATCAAGCAGAGCTTCGCGCGGCAAAAGGCCGACGATCTCGGTCGCAACGACTTTGGCGCCGTGTCCGCCGGAGAGCACCATGGCCTCGGCGAGGACGCGTCGCATGGAGGTGGTCTTATAGTCGGTCAGCACGGTCGAAATCTGGACTTGGCCGCGCTTTTCAAGCAAGATTTCCTTGGCGCGCACGCAAGGAAGACCCCCGCCGGAGGCGCGCAGGCGCTTGGCGATGTCCTTCCCCGCGGCCATGTCCGCGATGTCGAGGTTCAGGTTGAAGTTGACGATTTGCCGGCGCGCTCCCACGGCCACGGCTCCGGCGGTCGGATGGATGTGATTGGGCCCGAAGTCGGGGGCGCGGGACGGATCCTTGCCGATCAAATCGCGCAGGCCTTCGAACTGGCCTTTGCGCACGTTGGCCAAGTCCTTGCGCTCGGGCACGCGCGCGGCCAAATCGTAGAGGTAGGCGGGAATCTGGAGTTCCCCGCCGATGCGCCGCGCCAAAGATTCCGCCAGCTTGACGCAGTCCTCGACCGAGACGCCGCTTACGGGGATGAACGGAATCACGTCGACCGCCCCCATACGCGGGTGTTCGCCTTTGTGGACGTTCAAGTCGATAAGCTCGCAGGACTTCTTGGCCACCGCGAAGCAAGCCTCCACCGCGGCCTGGGGCGTCGCGACGAAGGACAGGACGCAGCGGTTGTGATCCGCGTCGGTCTCGACATCCAAGATCGTCACGCCCGGCACGGCCTTGGCCGCGGCCACGACGGCCTCCACCTTAGCCTTGTCCCGGCCTTCCGAGAAATTAGGCACGCACTCGACCAAAGCGGTCATTTGAACCTCCTTAAATTGCCGTCACGGCTTCAAAACCAGCGTGCGCAGCTCCGTCATTTCCTCCATGGCATAACGCACGCCTTCCCGGCCGGTGCCCGAATCGCGGATGCCGCCGTAGGGCATGGCGTCCGAGCGGAAGGCCGGGATGTCGTTGACCACCAAGCCTCCGACCGGCACGCGCTGCCAGGCCTCGAAAACGAAGGCCAGGTCGTTGGTGAAAATTCCGGCCTGCAGGCCGTAGCGGCCCTCGCAGAGCTTGTCGAGCGCATGGATTTTTGTCTCCACCTTTTCCAGCACCGCCACGGGCCCGAAGGCCTCCTCGCAGGACAGGCGGCAGGACGCCGGCGCGTTCTCCACAATCGTCGGTTCGATCACGTCGCCCCGGCGCTTGCCGCCGCACAGAATTTTTCCGCCGCCCGCGGCCGCCTCACTAATCCAATCCTCCACCCTTTTGGCCGCGTCCTCGGAAATAAGCGGACCGACGTCGATCTTCTCATCGGCCGGATCGCCGAGCTTAAGCTCGGCCGTGTTTTGAAGCAGCAAATCCTTGAATTTATCGTAGATCGACTCCTCGGCGTATATTCTCTGAACCGAGATGCAGACCTGTCCGGAATAATAAAACGCGCCCCACGCACAGCGCGCAGCCGCCCAAGCGACGTCGGCGCCCGCGTCTACGTAGACCGCGGCGTTGCCACCGAGTTCCAGAAGCACGCGCTTCTTCCCGGCGCAGGACTTCAGGTGCCAGCCCACTTTTGCGCTTCCGGTGAAGGACAGCACGGAGAAGCGTTCGTCCCTGGCGAGAGCCTCGGCGTCCTCGTTGTCCACGACGGCCAAGCCCGCGGCGTCTTTCGGCCACCCGGCCCCGATGATGATGTCGACAAGCTTGGCGGCCGTCTTGGGCGCGTGCGGAGCGGGCTTCAAGACAAACGGAGCGCCCACGGCCACGGCCGGCGCCACTTTATGCGCGACCAAGTTGAGAGGAAAATTAAACGGCGTGATAAACAGCGCGGGGCCCGAGGGCGCACGCCGGGTCAGCGCTTGCCGGCCGCGGCTGGCCTCGTCTAAATCCAGCGGCAGAAGCTCTCCGCCGAAACGCTTGGCCTCCTCGCTGGCCCACTTGAAGGTGAACACCGCGCGGGCGACCTCCCGGCGGGATTCCTTAATGGGTTTCCTGACTTCCTCGGTAATAAGCCGGGCGAAAGCCTCTGATTTGGACTCGATGGCCGCGGCAATCTTGGCCAAAATCTGGGCACGCGAATAAGACGGCATGGCGGAGGTTTGCACGAACGCGTCCGCCGCGGACTGGGCCAGCGCCTCGGCCTGCCCGGTTTTACCCTGCGTCATTTGATCTCGAGCCATTTGAGCCATCGTGTCGTCCCCCTAAAATCTCGGGCCAAAAAATCCGGCTTGGCCCGGACCAAATCCCTCCATGCGGCGAATCCCGTGCCCACCGCGGCGGTCTTGAAGCCCGCCTTTCTGCCAGCGGCGACGTCTAGAGGCGTGTCGCCGATCACGTAGACCTCCCCGCGCCGCGCTTTTTTGCCTGCTGCCCTCTCGGCCCGGACCACGGCTTTCTTGAGGATGGCCGGGCGG
This sequence comes from Elusimicrobiota bacterium, assembly GCA_028865585.1. Taxonomy (GTDB): domain Bacteria; phylum Elusimicrobiota; class Elusimicrobia; order UBA1565; family UBA9628; genus JAGWJU01. The sequence goes on from JAGWJU010000187.1 coordinate 3,350, forward strand.
TGGTACGAATCCGATCCGTAGCCGCCGAACAGAAAATAACGGCGCAGCCCGGAGGGCGCCAGCTTGATATGCGCGCCTTTCTCCATGTTGCCCGTACCGAGGCCCAGCATGACGTCCTTCTCGCGCGAGAGCCTCTTGAGCAGATTCTTGATGCCGGGCGCCGGCAGATAGGTCCCGCGCGCCACGGCGCGGCGCACATAATAGGGAA
>JAGWJU010000188.1 GCA_028865585.1 Elusimicrobiota bacterium
GCGGCGCGCCTCGCGCGCCAAGCCGGGTTCGAGGTCCTGGAACTCCATTTCGCGCACGGCTACTTGGTCCATGAGTTTCTCTCCCCCCTTTCCAACCGACGGAAGGACGCCTACGGCGGAACTTTGGACAACCGCCTGCGCTTGGCGCTCGCCGCCGCGGAGAGCGTCCGCAGGCAATGGCCCGAGGAGTTTCCCTTGTTCGCGCGCATCTCCGCGACGGATTGGAGCCCCGGCGGCTGGGACCTGCCCGATTCCATCGCGCTGGCCGGGCGGCTCAAGGCCTTGGGCGTGGACCTCATCGACTGCTCGAGCGGCGGCATGGTGCCGCACGCGAAGATTCCGCTGGGCCCCGGCTATCAGACGCCTTTCTCCGAAGCCATTCGCCGGGAGGCAAAAATTCTGACGGGCGCGGTGGGCCTCATCACGGAACCCCGCCAAGCCGAGGACACCCTGGCCCAAGGCAAGGCCGACGCCATATTTTTGGCCCGAGAGCTCCTGCGCGATCCCTACTGGCCGCTGCGCGCCGCAAAATCGCTCGGCGCGGACGTCCCGTGGCCCAAGCAGTACGAAAGGGCCAAGGCATGAATCCGAGGATCTGGCGATGAAAAACGCGGTCGTCTTGGTGGGGCACGGCGGTTCGCCCTCCGATTTTCCCAAAGACAAGCTCGCGCGCCTCAAGCGCCTGGAATCCGAGCGAGCCGCGCGCGGCCAACCGGAGATGGGCGCCGAGGAAAAAGCTATCGACGATGAAATCCGATCTTGGCCGCGTACTTCCAAGACCGACCCTTACCAAGCCGGCCTGTCCTCGCTCGCCCTCAAGCTGGAGAAAGCCTTGGGACAGAAAGTCGCAGCGGCCTACAACGAGTTCTGCGGCCCGGACGTCGAGACCGCGGTAGCGGCGCTCGTCCGCGAAGGCTTCGAACGCATCGTGCTGGCGACCACCATGTACACGCGCGGCGGCATCCATTCCGAGAATGAAATTCCGGCCCTCGTGCGAAAGCTGCGCGAGCGCCATCCAAGCGTCGAGCTTGTCTACGCCTGGCCGATGGAAGAATCTTTGATCGTGGAATTTCTCGCGAAAGTGGTCGCCTCCGCGTCAACCGGCTCCGGCGCGCGGTCCGCCTAACATACCGTGAAGGACGCAGACATCCACGCGGCCATCCGGCTGCTCAAAAAAGAAGTCCCTCGCTGGAAGACGCCCATCGTGGGCCTCTACAGCCGCGACCCTTTTTTGGTGCTCATCTCCTGCGTGCTGAGCCTGCGCACCAAAGACGCGACGACCGAGGACGCCTCCAAACGCCTCTTCGCGCTGGCAAAAACGCCGCGCACGATGCTGGCGCTGCCGCGGCGCGCGATTGAAAAGGCGATTTATCCCGTGAGCTTCTACCGCAACAAGGCCGGGCATATCCACGCCATCTGCGCCGACATTCTGGGACGTTTCGGCGGCAAGGTTCCCGACACCATCGAAGACCTGCTGACTCTCAAGGGCGTGGGACGCAAAACGGCGAACCTCACCGTCACGCTGGGGTTTCGCAAGCCCGGCATCTGCGTTGATACGCACGTGCACCGCATCTCAAACCGCTGGGGCTACATCAAGACCCAAACGCCCGAAGAGTCCGAGATGGCCCTGCGCGCCAAGCTGCCCGAGCAGTATTGGATCATCTACAACGACCTCCTGGTGGCTTACGGCCAAAATCTTTGCGTGCCGGTTTCACCGTGGTGCAGCCGCTGCCTCCTGGCTCCCTATTGCGCTAAAAAGGGCGTCACGACCTCCCGCTGACATGGATCGCCACGAACCTCAAGCCGCCGGACGCGCGTTCAGAGCCGCCTGGTTCCTTATTTTATCCGCCGCTCTCACCAGTTGCGTGGGCTACCCCCGCATCTTCCTCGCCGGCCGGGAAGGCCGCGTTTCCATGGCGGGCGCGGCGCCGCAAGTAAAAATTTCCATCGTCAAGGACTGCGAGACGCAAGGGGAAAGCTACGAGACGTTCGGCAAAAGCGCGTGGACCAGCCCCGACTCTTCCGGACGCTACCGGATCGGCATCGCGGGATTTGCCTGGAACTGGTTCAACCTCATCGACGGTTCCTACTGCCGCAGCCGCGTCCAAACGTACGACTGCCGCGCGGACTGCAGGCCCATCAAACAATAGGACTGAACTTCAGGCCGGATTCTGACCGGGCTTCCGGGAAAGAAGGGCTAGGCCTATTCGCCCCAAAATCGAAAGGGCGCCCAAGGCCGCGCCGCAAGCTCCAAGCACGCCCGCGTGCTTGAGCGCGGCGCTCCACGGAAGGCTGGAGCGCTCAAGAGAGACGGCAAGGCCGCATAAACCCATGAGACCCAGCCAAAGCCACGGCTTGGGCTCGGACCAGAGTTCGTTCTTGGCCGTTTCGCAGTCCGGACAGTCGCGGTGGCGATCCAGCAGGTAAAAGGCGTGAAGCAGGAACGCCAAGCCGAACACCTCGCTCCAAAGCGCCGTCAAACCCAGAACGCCCAGAAAAACCGGCGCCTTGGCCCACGTCCGCAATCCGGCCCCTTTTTTCCCGCAGGACCGCAGTTCAGGGAAATAGAGGATCAGACCCGCGCCAAGCATAGGAACGGCATAAGCCCACGCAATCACAAATCGCGCCGCGACGGCGCTGCCGAGCCCAGCGAAAAGGCGCGCCGCGGCCAAGCCGAGGGCGCATGCGGCGGCCCAAGAGCAAAAAATTCCCACGGCTAAGGGCAGCACGGGGATTTCTCGCAAATAAATCCACGCCGGGCTCGCGGTTCCGGGAAAAAAAGAAGCCGACACGGCTTTAATCGTGATAAAGTTCCCTGATTTTTCCAGGGCCGTAATGCCGGCCTTCATGGCCAAAAGCGGGATGAGAACCCCGGCGATTAGAAGCAGCCAAATGTTCACGGCCTATGCCCTCCTCTCATTTCCCGCGGCTCCGGATTGTTCGCGGGACGCGCGGGCGGACTCATAAATGGAGAGGTACTGCGGCACCGACTTGTCCCAGGAGTAGTCGCCGGACATGGCGCAGGCGACCCGCCCGGCCCAGTCCGCAGTTCCCCACTCTTGCAGCGCCCGATCGAGCGCCCGCGCCAAATCGGCGCCGTCGTTGGGCGCGCACAGAAACCCGTTGGCGCATCGGCCGGAGTCGGAGGACTCGAACACCGTATCGAGCAGTCCGCCGGTCCTGGCCGCGATCGGGACTCCGCCGTAGCGCATCGCGATCATCTGGCCCAGACCGCAGGGTTCGAAGCGGGACGGAATGAGGAAGATATCCGCCGCGGCGTAGATCCGGTGCGCCAGAACGTCGTCGAATCCGTGGCGCAGGAAAACATCCTGCGGATGGCGCTGAGCCAAGGTGGAGAATGCCTCGGCCAACCCTGAATCACCGTCGCCCAAAACCGCCAACTGGCAGCGCCCAAGCCTTGGCTCAATGGCCGCGGCGGCCAAATCGAGGCCCTTCTGGTAATCAAAACGGGAGATGACGGCGGCTAGGGGCTTCGCCGGCTCCTCGCGCAGTCCGCATTCGCCGCGCAGAAATTTTTTGCACGCCGCCTTGC
>JAGWJU010000189.1 GCA_028865585.1 Elusimicrobiota bacterium
ATTGTAGCGGGCCGCGGCATCTTTGGGATTGCGGGAGACGGAACGGTCGAGCCAGGAAAGAGCCTGCGGGCAATCCTCGGCATGATCGTACTCTACTCCCAGGTTCATCATGGCTCGGGCGTCCTTGGGAGACGCGGCCAAGAACGAGACCCAAACCTTGGCCGCCTTCCAGGGTTCTCCTTGATTGTCTAGGAGGGAGGCAAGGGCGAAGTTGGCCTCGAAATTCTGCGGTTTTTTCCTTACTGCCTCTTGCAGCTGGTAGGCGGCGAGGTCCGGGCGTCCTGTTTTCTCCTGAAGTCTGGCCATGCTGATTTGAGCCGCGGTGTCGTTTGGGTTTTCCTGCAGCGCCTTGTGATACATCGTCACGGCGGCGGCAATCCGTCCTTTCTTCGCCAGCGCCGCTCCCAGGCTGTCGTAGGGGATGGAATTTCCGGGATTGAGTCCGGCTGCATCGGAATAGAGCTTTAAGGCGCGCCGGGATTCTCCTTTTATTTCCTGCAGCCCAGCCAAGTTGTTCATGGCCTCGATGTATCGAGGGTTCAAGGCGAGCGCGGTTTTATAGTCTCGCTCCGCTTTGTCCAGATCCCCTTGCGCCTGCGCCATGAAGCCTAAGTTGTAGTAGATGCGGGCATTTTTCGATCCCAAAGCGGCTTCTCGGCCGAAAAGGACGGCGTCGCTTTTCCAATCGTCGTTGCGGGCCCGCGTCATCGAGGACAACAGAGCAAGGCCGGCGCCGGCGGCGAGCAAGACGGAGAGCTTGAGCTTGGGCCCCGAGCGACCGGCCCGGGATATGGCAAGGGAGGCGGCCCATCCCGCTATCCAGGCGAAGCCGACGGCGGCGGGGTAAAGATAGCGCTCCGCCATGGGATTATAGAGCCTGACGACGTTCGATGCGGGGAGCAGCATGATGAGCCACCACCCCAAGCCCCAGCACAGCGGCCGCGCTCCTGCGGCGTAGGCGCACGCTCCTGCGGCGAGAAGAAAGGCGAAGAGCGCCAGGGCCGCCAAAAAGCGCAAATCCGTCCATGAGGGGATAAGCGGCGGGGCCCGATCCGCGTGAAGCGGATAAGGGAGAACCATCAGCCGCGCGTAATCGGCGAAAACGACGCACATGCTCCTGAAGTTCAACTCCGGCGAATGGTAGAGGGCGTCCCACTGCGGAGTGGAAGGATTAAGGACGACTTCCCTGGGGCTTGCGGGCGGCGCGTTCGCGGACGCGTCGTCCCTGATCGCCATGACCGCGGGAGCCGCCTGGGAGGAAATGCTTTTATAGCCGGAGCGGCCTGATCTGAAATGCCAGTAATAGAGGGCCAGGTAGCCGAAAAGGAGCATGGCCGCGAGCCGGCGCCAAAATTTCGCGCGCCAAGGCCTTTCCAGAAAGCAGAGATCGAACCATAACAACGCGGCCGGCAGCACTAGTGCGGTCTCCTTCGAAAACGAGCCCAAAGCGTAGGCCATGCCGGCAGCGGCCAGGGCCGCGCCGGCGCTGCCCGGTTCCGGAGCGCTTTCCATTCTGCGGTAAGCCATGAGCGCCAGCAGCATGAAAAGGACGGCCAGAATGTCGGGGCGGAAGCTGGGCATGTTCACGGCTTCCGTGTTGACGGGATGGACGGCGAAAACGAGGCCGGAAATGAGAGCCGCGTCTGGATTAAGGAAGAGCAGCCCCGCCCGCCAAACCAAGACGGCATTGAGGCCGTGAAGGACGACGCTGGTGAGGTGGTAGCCGAAGGGGCCATCGCCCCAAATTCGATGATCAAGGACGAGCGAGGCCAAGAAAATAGGCCGGGCCGCGCTGAGGATGGGAACCACGGGCGCCAGATCGATTTGCTCAACCAGCGTTTTTAAAGCGTGGGGTTCGGCCAGAAAAGCGTTTTGTTCTATGAGGATGTGGTCGTCCCAGCAGAAGCCGTTTTTGAGTGTGTTGGAGTAGGCAAAAAACGCCGCGGCGAAAACCGCGGCGCCCAGGACGAGCGTCTTTATTTTTGACACAGGGGGCAGTACAGGCTGGTGCGCCCGGCCAGGGGTTTGGGTGTCGCTTTCAAGTCGTGGCCGCAGGCGCGCCCGATTTTGCGGCCGTAGACGTTGACGAATTTTTGAAATCCGCCGGGCCGTCCCCGCGGATCCAGAAAACTCTCATCCTTCAGCGTGCTGCCGCCGGACTTGACGGCCAGGGCCAGGACGCGCCGGGTGGCGGCGTGGAGCTGGGCGCATTCTTCGCGTGAAACCCGGCGGCCGGGGCGTTGCGGCCTGATTTTGGCGAGATAAAGCGCCTCCGTCGCGTAGATGTTTCCGATGCCGGCCACTACGCTTTGATCCATAAGGATCGACTTGACGCTGGCGCGGCTCCGGCCAAGCGTCCGCCGCAGATGCTCAACGGTGAACTCTCCGCTCAAGGGCTCGGGTCCCAGGGGCGGCAGGGCGCAGCCCACGCGGCCGAAACGCCTTGGATCCTGAAAGACGACGCTGGCGGGGCCGGCGCGCAGGATAAAGCGCGCGTGAGGCCCGTCCTCGCCGAGGCTCAGCCGTCCGGACATGCCCAGATGGAGGATTAGATTTTTTCCATCGGAGAGATCAAGAATGAGGTATTTGCCGCGCCTCCGAAGCGCGAGGATTTTTTTGCCCAGCGCCGCGCGCAGAAGGCCGGGGGGCGCCTTGTGATTAAAGCCCGGCGGGCGGATTTCGCACGCGGAAATCACGTGCCCCCGCAAGCGCGGCTCGAGCGAGCGGCGCACCGTCTCGACTTCGGGCAGCTCCGGCAATGGTTTAAGAGCGCCGGCAGGAGTTGCCGGGGCCCAAAGTCAGGGTCGGATCGACCCGCTGGGCCCAGGCCAGAATCCCGCCCGCGACGTTGACCGCCTTGTAGCCTCGAGAGCAGAGAAATTCCGTCGCCTGTGCGGAGCGCCCGCCGCTGCGGCAGTGGACGACTACCTCGACGGCCGAGTCGATCTCCTCGACGCGCTGGGGCAGTTCTCCCAGGGGAATAAGAACCGAGCCCGGAATGCGGGCTTCCTGGTGCTCCTCCATCTCGCGGACGTCGAGAAGGACGAAAGGATCCTTCCGCTCGATTTTGGCCTTCAGTTCTTCAACGGAAATTTCCGGGATTTTGGACATGACTCACCTCTGGTTTGAGATGGAGCCATTATAGGATTTTTGGCCGAAGGCCGCTTAACGGCGGCGGTCGCCGTCCTGTCCCAGGGACGCTTCGAACTGCTTGGCGCGCGTCAGGAGCTGCTCGAACGCCGTGGTGAAGGAATCAGCCGCCTGGGATTGGGCCACGGCCGCGGGAATCTCCAGCCGGAGCATGATCTCGTGGTTGCGGGGCATGCCGCCCAAGGCGGCGTTGGAGGCGTTGGCCGATCCCGCGTAGACGATGCGCGTGCCGTCGGCACGGCGGATGATCCAAAGCTTGACGTGCATAAGCCCTTGGCGATCGGGGCTGCGGGTGGAGGACCCCGGCTCCGAGCGCAAGCCGCTCAATAGATGGGCGTCGTCGGCTATTCCCTTAATCTGCGGCCACAGGGAATTTTCGTTGTGCATTG
>JAGWJU010000190.1 GCA_028865585.1 Elusimicrobiota bacterium
CGGATTTTGGTGCCGCGCCAGGAGCGGATGAGGTGGATGAGCCGCACGTAGAGGCGGTTAATCCAGTAAACCAGGACCGCGATGGCGGCTGTGGCGAGGACGGACCAAGTCAGGGCGATTAGGATGTTCTTGATGCTTTCGGACAAGGCCATGAGATCATTCTAACACAAAGTAGGACGTGGAATTTGCGGAAGCATTTTTCTTATTAATCGGATTGTTTTGCGCGTCGCCATCTCTTATGGCTCTTTCCGGCTCCGGACATCCGCCTGAAGAGGCGGAATTCCCACGATCTCAAATGTCGCGGAAGCCATGGTGACCTTGCCGGCGGTTTTATCGATTTCCTCTACAATCCGCTCAAACAGGCGGTCTTTGGTGGAGCGACGAGCTTTGTAATTCACCACGTAGCGGAGAGTGAATTCAAGCCAGTTATCATTGGCGATGAGCGTGACCGCGGGCTCAAGCCGCGCGTCTTCGACCATAAACTCACGCATGACTTCATTCCATCGCTGCCTCGCGCTCGGCAACAGGGGGCCGCTAATCTCGCGGCCCGCCTGCAGGATGATTTCACGAGCTAAAGAGCGGTCGGAGCCGAAACGAATCGGAACGATGATTTCATCCCATAGAAACGGGAATTTGCCGGAGTAATTGAAAACGGGCTGCTTGAAGACGGAACTATTGGCGACCAGGACAATGCGGCCGTTGTAGAGATCCGCCTTGACCCATTCCCCTGTCTCCATGAGCGTGGTCCGCAGGACGCCGATATCGATAACATCCCCTTTAATTCCGCCCAGTTGAACCCTGTCGCCGGTTTTGTAAAAGCTTCCGAAAGTAATCATTGCCCAGCCGGCGACGCTCGAGATAATTTCCTGCAGCGCAAAGGCGATCCCGGCTCCGGCAACGCCAAGCGCGACGCCGAAGCCCTTCAACTTATCGCTAAAAATAAAAGTCAGCGCGATAAGTCCGACTATGAATGCGGCGAGATGAAGCATCTTGCGCGCCTGATAATGCGTCTGGTTATCCTTAATATAGCGGCCGAGGCTTTTTTCAGCATAGCGCGTGAAACCGGCGATAATGATCAGGGCGAACGCGGCGGCAGACAGTTTCCCCATGTTCGGATTAAAAATAATTTGACGCGTCATTCCGATTAATTCATGGCCCATAAGAGCCCTGTCTGAAAAGCGGCCATGATCTGAACATTTTTGTCATTGGATCTGGTCGGCAGAAGATAGTTGACCCGTAGTTTAGTAAAGCCCATCATACAGAGATTATAACCGAAAACAATAAAATTGGCTTGGACATATTCGCTCCAATGTATTCTTTTCCCATAAAGGGACCGGAACCTTTTAATTTATGGGTATAATTAAAAAGGTCGACTGCTCAGTCGTCATGATATGGGCGGTCTTAAAATCATGCGCAAGCTCATGCATGCCGTGAACTCACTTCCCCTGGCACGGATGTGGCCCCAAGCGCCGATCGGACTGCTTTTGCTTTTCACCGGCGGCGCGAATATATTCGCCGGATTAAAAATTTACGGGCTCACCGCGGCGTATCAGATGCTTGTCCATGTGGCTCCTCTTTCTCGGCTGAACCAGGAGGTCTCGCTGGCAATTCTTGGCCGCGGCGTACAAGTCTTGCTCGGCGCTGGAATGGCGGTAGCCGGCATCGGTTCGTTCTGGAGGCTCCGTTCTGCCTGGGCGTTTTCAGTTCTGCTGTTGTCCGCCGCCGCTGCCGTAGACCTCTGCAGCCACCGCTCGATTTACAGCATGCTCCCGCTCTGGCTGTCATTGGCTGCGTTGGTCATTTGGCATTCCCGATTTGAACGGTTGTCGCTGGTAGGCGCCTATTTGATGTCATTCATGAGCCTGTCGCATAAACCCCTCCTAATTTGAGAAAATCTTGGTACGCGCGCATGCGCGCGTATGGAGAAAGCGAGAAAATGGCTTACAACTTCAAGAGCGTGGACCGAGAGACGGCGTACCTGCTGCCGCCGAGCATGAGGGAGTGGCTGCCGGCCAAACACCTGGCGTGGTTCGTGGTGGATGCGGTGGAAGGGCTGGACTTGGCGAATTTCTACTCGGCGTATCGCAGCGACGGCTGGGGGCGGGCGGCGTATGAGCCTGGGATGATGACGGCGCTGTTGATGTATGCGTACTGCCTTGGGGAGCGCTCGTCGCGGGAGATCGAGAAAGCGTGCGAGGTGGACGTGGCGTTTCGAGTGGTGAGCGGGAACGGGCGGCCGGATCACTCGACGATCTGCCGATTCCGTCGGGAGCACGAGAACGCGTTGAAGGGGTTGTTTCTGGAGGTTTTGCGGCTGTGCCGGGAAAGCGGATTAGTGAAAGCTGGGGCGATCGCGCTGGACGGCACGAAGATGAAAGCGAACGCGGCTCTGTCGGCCAACCGGGATTACGAGCATTTGAAGAAGGAAGTGGATCGGCTCTTCGAGGAAGCGAAGGCCAAGGATGAGGAGGAGGACAAGCTCTACGGGAAGGATCGGCGGGGCGATGAGCTGCCGGATGAGTGCGCGACGAAAGAAGGGCGGCTGAAGCTGCTGCGGGAGGCGAAGGCGCGGCTGGAAGCGGAAGCGGCGGCGGAGGCGGCCGAGCAGGCGGCGAAGATCGCGCAACGGGAGGCTGAAGAAGCGGCGACGGGCAAGAAGAAGCGAGGGCGCAAACCCGGAGCGCCGGGTGAGAAGCCGGAGAACGAGGCGAAGGCCAACGTGACGGACCCAGAGAGCCGGATCATGAAGACGAGGTCGGGCTATGTGCAGGGCTACAACGCGCAGGCGGCGGTGACGGAGGATCAGATCATCGTGGCCGCCGAGGTCACGCAGGAGCGCAACGACGTGGGGCAGCTGCTGCCGATGCTGGAGAAGGTCGCTGAGAATTTGAAGGCGGTGGGCGCGCCGGAGGCGATGGAGACGGCGCTGGCGGACGCGGGATACTGGAGCGAGGCGAACATGTCGGGGGCCAAGACGGAGGGGCCGGAATTGCTGGTGGCGACGAACAAAGACTGGAAGCAGCGCAAGGCGATGCGGGAAGCGCCGGCGCCGCGAGGGCGGATACCGGCGGCGATGACGGCGCGAGAGCGCATGGAACGCAAACTGTTGACGAAGCGAGGGCGGGCGCTTTACAAACTGAGAGGGCAGACGATCGAGCCGACGTTCGGGCAGATCAAAAACGGACGGGGGATGGGCGGGTTCTTACGAAGAGGCGCGAAGGCGGCCGACAGCGAGTGGGCGCTGATGTGCGCGACGCACAACTTGCTCAAGCTCTGGCGAAGCGGCAGGGTGAAGGCAGGGCGGATTTGGGGACGATTTCTGGTCGGCGCGCCGATTTTTGCGCCGGTTTACGCATGAACGACCCCGCGCCGACCGATTTTTACGCTGTCAGACGGTTTGCGCAACGGGCTCTCATGGGCCTTATATTCGTGTTCGCCTACGGTATCCTGGGATCTTTGCTGCTTGGCGGCGGCTTCCATCCGGCAATACAAGATCCCTACACGGCGATATACTTTACAGTCGTCACCCTTTCA
>JAGWJU010000191.1 GCA_028865585.1 Elusimicrobiota bacterium
GATCAAGGAAGGCCTGCTCAGGGCCGGCTGCAGCGTGCCCGTGGTCGCGGACATCCATTTCTCCCCCCCGGCCGCCATGGAAGCGGCGGAATACGCCGAGAAGGTGCGCATCAACCCCGGCAACTTCGTCGACAACAAGCGCTTCGCCGTCAAGGAGTACACCGACGCGGAGTACGAGGCCGAGCTCGCGCGCATCGAGGAGCGCTTCACGCCGCTGGTGCAGAAACTCAAGCGCTTGAAGCGCGCCCTGCGCCTGGGCACCAACCACGGATCCCTCTCCGACCGCATCATGAACCGCTACGGCGATTCCCCGCTGGGCATGGTCGAGAGCGCCTTGGAGTACGTGCGTATCTGCGAAAAAAACGGATTTCACGACATCATTCTCTCGATGAAGGCGTCCAACCCTAAGATCATGGTCGCGGCCTACCGGCTTTTGGCCGCGCGCATGGACGAGTTGGGCATGGACTATCCCTTCCACCTGGGCGTGACCGAAGCGGGCGGAGGCGAGGACGGGCGCATCAAGTCCGCCATCGGCATCGGCAGCCTCATGGCCGACGGCATCGGCGACACTATCCGCGTCTCCTTGACCGAAGACCCCGAGTTCGAGGTTCCCGTCTGCCGCGCGCTGGCCAAGCCCTTCCAGGGAAAGGCTCCCGAAAAGCCCCGGCCGGAACTCTCCGCCTTGCGGCACTGCCACAGCTTTTTCGATTACACGCGCCGGCCGGCCGCGGCCCTGCGCGTGGGCCCCTTCGTCATGGGCGGCAGCCAGCCCATCCGCGTCGCGACCGCGGTGCCCGCGAACGAAAAGGCCGCCGATCTCATGTCCCTGCTGGAAGCGCAGCTTAAAAAAGCGGGCGAGGCCGTGCCTGAAATTTTGTGCTGGACGCTGCGCTCGAAGCAGGACGTGGAGCACTTGAAGGCCGTGCGCCAGAAGCTTTCCCGCGAAACCTCGCGCCTAGCCTTTCTGGGCCGCGTGGAGGGCCCGCTCGACTTGGCTCTTGAAGCGGCGCCTTTGCTTGACGCCGCGGCCTGGAGCGGCGCGGAGATGGAGGTCTTCGTCCAGGCGCTGAGGGCGCGCGGTGCGGCCTGGCTCATCGAAGAAAAGACCGCGGGTGAGACTTTGGCCAAGGCCGAGATCGCCAAGCGCTTGGGCGTTTCGGCCGTGCTGAGCTTGGCCGGAACAAAAAACGTGGAGGACCTCCTGCACGAGTACCGCACGCTCGCGGCCCAGGCCGACAATTTCCCCATCCATCTGCGCGCGCCGCGCGCGGGCAACGCGGAGGACCAGCTTTTGTTCTCTTCCTTACTTATAGGAAGCCTGCTCTGCGACGGCGTCGGCGACAGCGTCGAAATCGCGGCGGCCCTGACCCCCGTCAAAAGCATCGAGCTCTGCTACAACGTCCTGCAGGGCGCGGGCGCGCGCGTCACCAAGACCGAGTTCGTCTCCTGCCCCTCCTGCGGCCGCACGCTCTTCGATTTGCAGACCACCACCGACCGCATCAAGGCCCGCACCGGGCACTTGAAGGGCGTCAAGATCGCCATCATGGGCTGCATCGTCAACGGCCCCGGCGAGATGGCCGACGCCGATTTCGGCTACGTGGGCGGCGCTCCCGGCAAGATCAACCTCTACGTTGGAAAAGAATGCGTGCAGAAGGGCATCCCCATGGATGGCGCGGACGAGGCGCTGGTCTCGCTCATCAAGTCCAACGGCAAGTGGGTCGACCCAAGCTAGCCGCGGCCCGCGCCAAGGCCGCCCCCCTCCCGAACCAGACCTTCGTCGCCATCGACTTCGAAACCGCCGATTACGGTTCGGACTCCGCCTGCGCGCATTGTGATCCTCTCCCAAAAGCGCTAAAGTCATAAGGACCGCATGAGCCTTATTATCTTCGTGGCGCTGGGCGTTCTCCTCGCGCGCCTTCTCGTCCTCGGCAGCCGCAGAACCGGTCTTTCACCCATCGCCATAGTGCGCAACGTCATCCTCGTCCTGGTTTTCCTCATAGTCGTTTCCCAGGGCTCGAGTTTCGCCGTCAACTACGCTTGGTGGCGCGCCCTGGGCCAGCTCTCGACCTTCTGGCGCCTCCTGGCCGTGCAGTGGCTGCCGCAGAGCGCCGCGGCCCTTCTTGGCGCGGCCCTCTTGGCCCTGACGCTGTTCTTGAGCAAACGGCGCTTCTCCGATTTCCCGCTCTTCCAGAACCGCCTTTTCAACGCCGCGGCCTACGCCTCGGCCTTGTTCCTGGGCTTGGGCATCGGCATGAGCTTCATCGATCCCTGGGTCTGCGCGCTTTGGCAGGCGGCCCCCTCCGCCGCCACGGCCTACCGCGATCCGCTCTTCCACGAGGGACTGGGCTTTTACTTCTTCCGCCTTCCTTTCTATGAAATGCTCGCCGGCTGGCTGGGCGTGCTGGCCTTGGCGGCCCTGGCGATTTACACCGCGGTTCAAGTGGCCGCCCTTCCGCAGGAACAGCTGCGCGCCTGGGCCCAGCGCCTGGGCCTGACGCCGCAGCGGGAGTCCTGGGATTCGTGGGAGCAGGCCCGCACGGTGCACCCCAAACCCGCAAGCTTCTCCCTGGCCGGCCCCGCGCGCGCCGGGGCGGCGCTTTTCTTCCTCTTCATCGCCGCAATGTCCTTTTTCAACCGCTACAACCTGCTCTACTCGTCGCACCAGTTCCTTTACGGCGCGGACTACGTGGACGCCATGCTGGGAATTCCCTTCTATTGGATCCGCTTCGCGGTCGCGCTCATTTTGGCCGGCGTTGCCCTCATGGCTCCGCGGCGAAACGTCGGAATCCTGGAGGCCGCGGGCGTCGAGCTCTCGCCCTTCTCGTCCTTGCCGCGCTGGTTCCTGCCCGTTTTAGGCGCGGGCTTCGCCTTGCTCCTCTTTATCCCGCCGCTGACCGAGGCCGCCGTGCGCTCGCTCTACGTCAAGCCCAACGAGCTCACGCTCGAGCGGCCCTTCATCGCGGATCACATCGCCGCGACGCTGGCGGCCTACGACTTGGCCCAGAACGCGCACGAGGAGCCTTTCATCCCCAAGCAGACCGACACCTTGAACGTCGCCAAGTATCCCGACGTCGCGCAGAACATCCTGCTCTGGGACCACCAGCCCTTTCTGGACAACGCCACGCAGCTCCAGACCTTGCGGCCCTATTACGCGTTTGCCTCCGTCTCGACGGACCGCTACGCGGTCAACGGGCAGATGCGCCAGGTCCTCATCTCCCCCCGCGGCATGGACACCGATCTGTTGCCGGACAACGCGCAAACATGGGTCAACCTGAACCTCCAGTACACCCACGGCTACGGCGCGGTCGCCTCTTTGGTCGGCTCGGCCACCGGCGAGGGCGCTCCGGACTTCGATTTGCGCGACGCGCCGGTCAAAAGCGACATTCCGTCCTTGGACATCACCAGACCTCAGATTTATTACGGCGAAGAGACCCTTCACACGGTGTTCGCGGATAGCGATCAGCAGGAGTTCGACTATCCCAAGGGCGACGACAACGCCTACAACACCTACG
>JAGWJU010000192.1 GCA_028865585.1 Elusimicrobiota bacterium
ATGGCCGCGTGGCAGGTGCGCCCGCCGCGGTTGGTGACCACGGCCGCGGCTTTTTTCATGACCGGCTCCCAGTCGGGGTCGGTCTTGTCCGCGACCAGCACCTCGCCTTCCTGGAACTCGTGCAAAAACTTCACGCTGCGCAGCACGCGCACGCGGCCGCGCCCGATTTTGCCGCCCACGCTGCGCCCGCGCGAGAGCACCCGCCCGCGCTCCTTTAAGGAATAGGTCTCCAGCATATTGACCTGGCGGCGCGACTGCACGGTCTCGGGCCGGGCCTGCACGATGAAGAGTTCGCCCGTGCGCCCGTCCTTGGCCCATTCGATGTCCATGGGCACGGGGTGGCCGGCCTTGGCGCCGTAGTGCTCCTCGATGACGCAGGCCCAGCGCGCCAGCGCGAGAATCTCATCGTCGGACAGGGCCTGGCGCGCGCGCTCCGCGGGCGGCACGGGCACGTTCTTGACGGTCTTGCCCGCGCCCGCGTCGTAAACGAGCTTCTGCTCCTTGCCGCCGATAACCTTCTGCACGATGGAGCGAAAGCCGCGCTTTAGGGCCGGCTTGAAGACCCGGTACTCGTCCGGATTGACCGCGCCCTGCACCACGTTCTCGCCCAGGCCCCAGGCCGCGTTGATGATGACCACGTCCCGGAAGCCCGTCTCGGTGTCCAAGGTGAAGGCCACGCCCGAGGACGCCAGGTCCGAGCGCACCATGCGCTGCACGCCCACCGAGAGCGCCACGCCCGCGGAGCCGAGGCCGCGGCTGGCGCGGTAGTGGATGGCGCGGTCGGTGAACAAGGACGCGAAGCAGCGCTTGACGCTGTCCAAGAGCGCGGCGCGGCCGCGGACGTTCAAGTAGGTCTCCTGCTGGCCCGCGAAGCTGGCATCGGGCAAATCCTCGGCCGTGGCGCTGCTGCGCACGGCCACGTCGATAGGTTCCGGGCCGGCCGAGAGCTCCGCGTAGGCCCGGCCGATTTCGGCGGCCAGTTCCTTGGGCAGCTCCGCGGCCAAGACGGCTTCGCGCACCGCGCGGCCGCGCCGCTCCAAATCGTCCGTGTCGCCCAGGTTCAGGCCGCGCAGGTGCTTCTCGATGACGGCGTCCAGGCGCCCGTGCGCCAAAAAGGCGCGGTAGGCGTGGGCGGTGACGGCAAAGCCGTTAGGCACGCGCACGCCCTTGGCCGAGAGCTCGCGCACCATCTCGCCCAAGGAGGCGTTCTTGCCGCCCACCGTGCCGATGTCGGAAAGGCCCACGTCTTTAAACCAAAGGATGTAAGGATGCGATTCCATCGCGAAGCTCATAAGCGCGCCCTCCCTGAATGTCCCAATCGACTTAAGGAGAACGCAACACCCCGGCCCCGCCGGGCGCGGCGGCGGACGGCCTGCGAGACGAAACGTTGCGACATTCTTAGGTGCGGGCGGACAGAGGGACGCCTCCCAAAACCCGCGGCCAACCCCGATAGCGAGGTTCGGCGACCGGCGGATCGACGCGAGACTTGGAAACAGGTTCAAGCAACGCCGCACCGGCCAAATGCGTCGTTTCATATATACCCCCCATATACCCCATATATAGGGGGATATATATGGGGTATATATAAGGATATGGATTTGGCTATAGCGCTAGTGCCATACCGCTATGCCTAGCGCTAGATAGCGCTATACCCAGGCCTGGGTTAGACCCCAGCCAGACGTCTGGCAGACGTCTGCCAGACCCCCAGACGTCTAGGCAGACCTCCGTGACGTTTCACAGCAAAATTAGACCAATCCCAGCGCAACACCACCACTTTTAATCTCTTCATTAGCCCCATTAGACCGACTCTTAAGCCTCGCCCCGGAAGGCCGCGCGCAGCTACGGAGAACACGGCCGCCCGATTTCAGCCTTACGGCCGCCGCAGGCCGGCAGGCCTTTCAAACGGGCTTCGCCGAATGCCCCCGAAATCCGATACCAGCGTTGGGCCTCTTTCTGGTTCTTGGCAACGCCGAGGCCGTCGCGGTAGAGGTCTCCGATATCCGCGGCCGCCTCGTCGCCGCCCGATGGAGACAGGGCTCTCTTATACCACTCCATGGCCTTCGCGTAGTCGCGCTTGGCGGCATAGCCGCGTCCTATGTTGATCATGGCTTGGCCATCGCCGCGGTGCGCCGCTTTGACGAACCACCTAAAAGCTTCCCGGCCGCTGCGGCGGACGCCCAGCCCGCCGTCATACATGACCCCGATGTCGGTCATCGCCCGCGCGTCGCCGCCGGCGGCGGCGCGCCGGAACCACCGCATGGCCCGGGCATAGTCGTGGCGCTTGACCGGACATGACTTGTCGGGATGAAGATAGAAGCCGCCCAGGTCATACATCGCCCCGTCGTGGCCCTGTCCGGCCGCTTTTCGCCACCAGTAGAGCGCTTGCGCGCAGTCGCGCTTGATCCCGTCGCGGCCGTAGTAATAGGACTGGGCAAGCGCGTATTGCCCCTCGGGATCCGCCGGCAAATTGGGCGCCGCGAACAAGCGGCCGCCGCCCAGAGCAAGCGCAACGGCGAGTCCAACGATCATTTTTACGGGCCCCCTCGCGGCGGCCGGCGCCGCGAACGCTTAAAGCGTAGCCCGAAAACGCGCGCGCCGCCAGTAAATTGCCGGTTAAAACCATGGCCGTGCCCTCGCGCAGAAAACGCGCATTGACAATGGTATAATTCATGCCCGGTACGCGGCCGGGCCTATGCAATCCCCACTGCTCTGGGTTCTTGAGGTGGCCGGCGCCTCTTTTGCAGGCGGAATCGTCGGCGCCATCAGCGGGTTAGGCGGCGGCATCGTCATCGTTCCGGTGCTCACGGTCTTCCTCGGCATCCCGATTCAAAAGGCCATCGGCGCAAGCATCATCTCGGTGATCGCGGTTTCCAGCGGCGCCGGTTCGGTCTACGTGAAAGACCGAATCACCAACATCCGCATCGCGATGTTCTTAGAAATGTCCACGGCGCTCGGCGCCATTTTGGGCGCCGCCGTGCTCTCCCGCTACCTGGGCGGGCCGTCGCTCTCAGTCCTCTTCGGCGTCACTCTGCTGCTCTCGCTGATACCGATCATGGGGAACATCCATGAAGAGCTGCCAAAAGGCGTGCACAACGATCGCCTGGCGTCGCTTCTGCGGCTTAACAGCTCCTACTTCGACCACAACCTGGGGCGCGAGGTGGAATACCAAGTCGCGGCCATCCCGCAGGCCATGGGCATCATGGGGATAGCCGGAATCATTTCAGGCCTTCTGGGCATCGGCGCGGGCGTCGTCAAGGTCCTGGCTCACGAAATATACATGAAGGTGCCGACCAAAGTCTCCACGGCCACGAGCAACTTCATGATCGGCGTCACCGCGGCCTCCGCGGCGGGCGTTTACCTGCGCCGCGGCGAGGTGCTGCCCTATCTGGTCGTGCCCGTCGCCACGTCGGTTCTAGTCGGAGCGTTCCTTGGAACGAAACTCATGGAGCGCATGTCGAACGCGCGGGTGCGCCAGGTCTTCGCCGT
>JAGWJU010000193.1 GCA_028865585.1 Elusimicrobiota bacterium
AACACTCATGAGCGCCTCAAAGCCGCCCCAAGAAAAGCCGCGCAAAGACAAGCGCCGGGACCCGGCCGTCCGGGCCGCGCCCGCGAAGCTCGCGCGCCTGAGGGACGCCGTCGCGCGGGCCGAAGCCGGAGGCGGGCCCGAGCGCGTCGCCGCGCAGAAGGCGCGCGGGAAATTCACCGCGCGCGAGCGCATCCACTACCTTTTGGACGAGGGCAGCTTCCAGGAGACCGATCTCCTGGTCGGCAGCCGCGCCACCGAATTTGGCTTGAAGGACCGGGACATCCCGGGCGACGGCGTCATCACGGGCTTTGGCACCGTGGGCGGGCGCCCGGTCTGCGTTTACGCGCAGGACTTCACCGTTCTGGGCGGCTCCCTGGGCCTGGCGCACGCCAAGAAAATCGTCAAGATCATGGACCTGGCCCTGGAGAACCGGGTGCCCGTCATCGGCCTCATCGACTCGGGCGGCGCGCGCATCCAGGAAGGCGTCGACTCCTTAGACGGCTACGCGGAGATTTTCCAGCGCAACACCGCCTGCTCGGGCGTCATCCCGCAGATTTCCGTCATCCTAGGCCCCTGCGCGGGCGGCGCGGTCTATTCCCCTGCGCTGACCGATTTTATTTTCATGGTGGAGGGCATCAGCCACATGTTCGTGACCGGGCCCGAGGTCGTCAAGGCCGCGACCGGCGAGGAGACCACCTTCGACGCCCTGGGCGGTTCGGAAGCGCACGCGGGCAAGTCGGGCGTCTGCCACTTCGTGGCCAAGTCCGAGCAGGACTGCTTCAGGCAGGTGCGGGAACTGTTGTCCTACCTGCCGCAGAGCCGCTGGGAGCGCCCGCCGCGCTTGGCCAACCCGGACCCCGTGCGCCGCGCCACGCCCCTGGCCGAGATGCTCTGCGAACTGGACCCCCGCCGGCCCTACCGCATCCACCACGTCATCTGGCAGATCGCGGACGAACACAAATTTTTCGAGGTCCAGGACGCCTACGCCCGCAACATGGTCATCGGATTTCTGCGGCTGGGGGGGGACGTCGTCGGCGTGGTGGCCAACAACCCCGCGCACCAAGCCGGCACGCTCACCATCGAGGCCTCGGGCAAGGCCGCGCGCTTCATCCGCTTCTTGAACGCCTTCAACATCCCCATTTTGACCTTGGTCGACGTGCCCGGGTATCTGCCGGGCGTGCACCAGGAGCACGGCGGCATCATCCGCCACGGCGCCAAGCTTTTGCACGCCTACTGCGAGGCGACCGTGCCCAAGATTTCCGTCATCCTGCGCAAGGCCTACGGCGGCGCCTACATCGCCATGAGCTCCAAATACTTGAAAGGCGACTTCAACTTCGCCCTGCCCTCGGCCGAAATCGCGGTCATGGGCCCGGCCGGGGCCGTGGAGATTCTGTTCTCGCGCCAGCTTAAGGAAGCCAAGACTCCCGAGGAGAAAGCCGCGCTGCGCAAGACCCTGGCCGACGAGTACGCCCAAAAATTCGCCTCGCCGTACCAGACCGCGCGCACGGGCTCCATCGACGAGGTCATCGAGCCCTCGCAGCTGCGCGCCAAGCTGGCCCGCGCCCTGCGTTTTCTGCGCGACAAGCGCGTCCCCGGCTCGCACGCCAACCGCGGGAACATCCCGCTTTAGGGCGGCGCAACGGCCATGACCGCTAAAGCCCAAATCCTGGCGCTCGAAGACCAGCAGACCACCGCGAACCTCCTGGTCGACGCCCTGGGCGACGCCGGGTATGAGGTCTCGGTGGCGGGAACTTTGGCCCAGGCGCGGGAAAAGCTCGCCAAGGCCCTTCCCGACCTGCTCATTTTGGACCGCACGCTTCCCGATGGGGACGGCCTCGCGATCTGCCAGGAAGTCCGCGCCAAGCAGGCCTCGGCCGCGTTGCCCGTCTTGTTCTTGAGCGCGCGCAAGTCCGTGGAGGAAAAAGTCACGGGGCTGGAAGGCGGCGCGGACGACTATCTGGCCAAGCCTTTCAGCGTGGAAGAGCTCTTGGCGCGCGTGGGCGCGCTCCTGCGCCGCTCCGGGGCGACGGAAAAGCCCAAGGCGCTTAAGTCCGGAAGCCTGACGCTCGACATCGCCGCGCGCAAAACCTACCTGGGGAAAAAGGACGTCGCGCTCAGCGCCAAGGAGTTCGATCTGCTTTGGTTTTTGATGAGCGAGCAGGGCAAGGTGGTGCAGAGGGAAGTGCTCCTGCAGAAAGTCTGGGGCTACGAGGAAGGTCTTGATTTGTCGACCAAGGTCATCGACGTGACCTTGAGCCACATCCGGGAAAAGCTGGGCTCGGTGGCCGATCGCATCGTGGCCGTGCGCGGCATCGGCTACCGCTTCGACGCCGAGGCTTGACGCGCGCGGCGTTCCCGGATACAATTCTCATCAGCGCGGGCGTAGTTCAATGGTAGAATAGAAGCTTCCCAAGCTTCGGACGTGGGTTCGATTCCCATCGCCCGCTCCACTCTTTCTCTCGCTATTTCCGTCGGAATTCAACAAAATCTGTTTTGTCGGTTTTTGTCGATTTCTGCCCATTTTTGCCAAAAAGTCGACAAAATCTCGACAGTCCGAATTTTTAAAAATCGACCTGTTTTCTGAAAATTCAGTTTCGCAGTTCTTTTGGCCCGGAAACAACTCCGATTTTTTCGGACTCTAGAAATCTATCCCCAAAAAATTCCGGTCGGATCCCGGCTGACTTCATCAAGCAGCGTCTGAATGGCCAGAGTCGGCTCCGCAGCCTGATACAGATGCCAGCGCCCGTTTTGGTCGCTGCAGTATAAGCCCCAGCGGTTTTTCGGCTCATAGTAGCGAAACTGCGCCACGGGATGGGAAGTCCAGCGCGTATGATCCTGAAAATAGGGCCGCTCTTCAACAAGCGTGGCGATGCTGCCGCGCCAGAAATAAGTCAGCCTCAGCTTATCGCGGAGATGGACAGGGACGCGCGCTTGGCAATAGCGCGACAAGGAACCCTCCGCCAATTCCTTTTCGGTCGCTGGAATCATGGTGACATTCTATTACTTTGATCTCTATCGGCCGCGCTATAATACTCCCATGTTCGCCCGCGACGCGGCCTCTTTGGCGCGCCAGCTTCTGGATATCCACGGCCTTCTAGATTGGCGCTTTTCCTTTGACCGCTCCCGCCGCCGCTTCGGCGTCTGCAACTGGAGCGCCAAGACAATCGGCCTATCGCGTCCGCTGACCGAATTAAACGATGAGACTCATGTTCGGGACACCATCCTTCATGAAATCGCCCATGCCTTGGCCGGACGCCAAGCGGGCCACGGGCCAAAATGGCGGGAAGCTGCCGTTTTAGTGGGAGCAAGCCCGCAGCGCTGCTACGACCGTGCCGTGGCGCTGCCGCCCTTGCCTTTGCTGCTGCGCTGTCCGAATTGCGGAATTTCCCGTGAAACGGCGCGCCGTTTTAAGCGCAAGCGCTCCTGCGGCCGCTG
>JAGWJU010000009.1 GCA_028865585.1 Elusimicrobiota bacterium
ATGAAAAACGCGATGGCGGCGGCGTTGATTCTGATTTTAGGCGCGCCCATGGCCATGAGCGCGGAGGGCGTAGCCAAGCCCAAAGCTGAGACTCAGGCCGCGGAGAAGGCCAAAGCCGCCGTTGAAATCCCGGATTCGGCCAAAACCTGGCTTCTTCATCTTAAGGAAGCGCTAACCCAGACGACGCTCGCGGGAGACTATCAGAAGGGCGACGTCGCCGAAGTGGCGGCCGTACGCGGCGCGCCGCAGCAGGCCGTCGAGCCCGCCCCAGTATGGAAGGGCGGTTTTTCGGATCAAGCTCGCGCGGAGCTTAAGACCGAGCGCGCGGCCTTGGCGCAGGGCGTCAAATTAATTTTGGACGGCCATGCGGCCGAGGGCCGCGAGAAGATTCTCGCCTTTGAGACGCAGTATCCCCGCAGCCGCCTGCGCGGCGCCGCGGAAGAAGCGCTTCGCAAGGCCGTCTCCGCGCCGCCGGCTACCTCCGGCGTCGCGCCAGCCGGGAAATCTTCTCGATAAGAGCGCTCGTCGAACGCCCGGGGGCGAGGGGGATTAAGGCCACCTTGCCCGCGTACTGCCGCCCCGCGACCTCGTTCTTGCGGTAGTCCGCGCCCTTCGCGAGCACATCGGGCTTGAGGCGGCTTAAAAGCTCGGCCGGAGTATCCTCCTCAAAAGCCGCGATCGCGTCCACGCAGGAAAGAGCGGCCAAGACCGCGGCGCGGTCCTTCCAGGCGTTGATGGGGCGTCCGGGCCCCTTGCCCAGGCGTCTGGCCGAGGCGTCCGAGTTCAGGCCCACCACCAGGACGTCGCCCAGGCTGCGGGCCTTTTCCAGGCTCTGCACGTGCCCGGCGTGCAGAAGGTCGAAGACCCCGTTGGTGAAGACCACGGTCTTGCCTTCCCAGCGCCAGGCCTCCCGCAACTCCAAGAGGCGCTTCAAGGTCTTGATTTTATCGCGAGAATTAAGAGCAGGCATACGATATCCTTTTTTGATTTCCTAACGTCCCTAGTGCGCCTTGGGCGCGTTGGGAAACAAAGCGTCCTCGATGAGGCCGCACCAGATCTGGATGACGGCGATGTGCGCCTCTTGGATGCGCGCGACCGTGTCCGAGGGCACGCACACGCAGATGTCGCAGAGGGCCTTGAGCTGACCGCCCTTGCGTCCGGTGAGGCCGATGACCAGAAGGTTCTTCTTCTTGGCTGCGTCCACGGCTTTTAAAACGTTGGCCGAGTTTCCCGAGGTGGAGATGGCGACCGCGATGTCGCCGGGCTTGGCGTGAGCCTCGAGCTGCCTCGAGAATACGTTTTCGTAGCCGAAATCGTTGGCGATGGAGGTCAGATCCGAGGTGTTGACGGTCAGCGCGATGGCCGGCAGCGGCGGGCGGTTGCGCTCAAAGCGCCCCACCAGTTCGTCGGCGAAGTTCTGCGCGTCGCAGGCCGAGCCTCCGTTGCCGAAGGTCATGATCTTGTTGCCGGCGCGGAAAGTGGCGATCAAAGCCTCGGCGGCTTTTTCCAGGGCGGACAGCTGGGTTTGAGCGGTTTCAGTCAGCGTCTTGCTTGAGTCAAGCAACTGCCGTTGGATGTCGTTTTTGAGCGTCTCGATCATGAGGGGTCTCCAATATTTTTTCAGACAGATGCGTGTCGAAATCGCCGCCGATGAAGTCCGGGTGCGCGAGAACTTTTTGATGGAATCCGATGGTGGTGCGGATCCCGGACACCTCGAACTCGGATAAGGCGCGGCGCGAGCGGGCCAGAACCTCGGGCCTGGTGGGCGCGAAGAGCACGAGCTTGGCCAGGAGGCTGTCGTAGTGGCTGGGCACGGTGTAGCCCGCGTAGAGGTGGGTTTCCAGGCGCACGCCGGGGCCGCCCGGCAGGCGCAGGGCTTCGATTTTGCCCGGACAGGGCGCGAAATTGTGATCCGGATCCTCGGCGTTGATGCGGTGCTCCATGGACCAGGCGCGGATTTGGGCGGCGCGGGCCTGATCGAAAGGGAGCTTCTCCCCTGCGGCCACGAGGATTTGGGTTTGGACCAAATCCAATCCGGTTACGGACTCGGTGACCGGGTGCTCCACCTGAAGCCTGGTGTTGACCTCGATGAAATAGAACTGGCCGTCCTGCACCAGGAACTCGACCGTGCCCACGTTGGTGTAGCCGCTCTCATGCACAAGGCGCACGGCCGCTTCCTGCATTTCGCGGCGCATCTTCAAGTCCAGGGCCGGCGAGGGGGACTCCTCGATGAGCTTCTGGTTGCGGCGCTGCACCGTGCAGTCGCGCTCGGGGAAAGCGACCGCGTTGCCGTACGCGTCCGCGGCGACTTGGATTTCCACGTGGCGCGGGTGCCCCAGGTAGCGCTCCAAATAAACCGCGTCGTCGCCGAAGGCCGCCTTGGCCTCGCTCTGCGCGGTCAAAAGCTGGGTCTTGAGCTCCTCTTCGGTCTTGGCCAGGCGCAGGCCCTTGCCGCCGCCGCCCGCCGCGGCCTTGATCATGACCGGAAGGCCGATGGCCCGGGCTTCCTTCAAGGCGTCGCCGCGCACGAGGCCATCGGTGCCGGGGACGACCGGCACGCGGGCCTTCTTGGCCAGGGCCTTGGCCTCGCTCTTGTATCCCAGCGTGCGGATGGCGTCCGGCTTGGGGCCGATGAAGACCACGCCCGCCTGCGCGCAGGCCTCGGCGAAATCCTCGTTTTCGGACAAAAATCCGTAGCCGGGGTGGATGGCCTCCGCGCCGGTGATTTTGGCGGCGGCCAGGACCGAGGCCATATTCAGATAGCTCTCGCGCGACGGCGCCGGCCCGATGCACACGGCTTCGTCGGCCGCGCGCACGTGCAGGGACTCCCGGTCGGCCTCGGAGTAGACCGCGACGGACTTGATGCCCATCTCGCGGCAGGCGCGCAGCACGCGCACCGCGATTTCGCCCCGGTTGGCGACGAGAATTTTCTTGAACACCGTCAAGCCTCGATGAAGAACAGGAGCCGCCCGTAGTCCGCGGGCTTGCCCTCTTCGATGAATATCTTGGCCACGCGGCCGGAGACGGGGGCCTTGACCGGCAAAGAGGCCGCGGGCCCCTGCTCGACGCGGCCCAGGACCTGGCCCTCCTTGACCGCGGCGCCTTCTTCAAGAGCCGCCGCGCGGCCGGGCTCGCCCCACTGGAAGAGACCCACGCCCGGCGAAACCACCGGCGCGTAGCGGCTGGAAAGATCGGGCTGCGGAATCATCGGCGCCGCGTCCGGAAGCGAAAAGGAAAAGCCATCCGGGCCTTTCTCCAGCGCGACTTCCGTCAAATCCGTGGTCTTGATCCAAGACAGAACGTCCTTGAGTTCCTCGGTGGTCATGATTTCCTCCTGGCCTTGGGCCGCTTGGCCGAGATCGAGCTGCGGGCTTTGATGAGGTTCTGCGGGTGCGCGGGCAGAAGCCCCGAGCTCAAGGGGTCGAAGGCTTCGGGCAGCATCTTGTGCACGTAGGTCCGCCGCACCTTTTGCCGGCGCGTGCGGGGGTTCAAATCGACGAGGTAGAGCTCCGTGTCGCGGGTGGAGAACTCAAACATGACCTGGCGGCAGGCGCCGCAGGGCCTGGCCGAGTTGGCGACCACGCAGACGGCTTTTAGGCCCAGCTGCCTGCGCGCGATGGCGGAGAAGATCGCGACGCGCTCGGCGCAGAGGGACAGCCCGTAGGAGGCGTTCTCCACGTTGCAGCCGGCGAAAATGCGGCCGGACTCGGTCAGCACGGCCGCGCCCACGGGGTAGCGCGAGTAAGGGCAGTAGGCGTTTTTCTGCGCGGAGACGGCGGCGGTGATGAGGCGCGAGACGAGTTTAGACGGTTTCATGGGCCTCCTTGAGCGCGGCGGCGGCCTCTGTATGGAAGCGGGCCTTTAAAGCCGCGCGCTCTTGCGGCGGCAAAAACAGATGGTCGACCGAGGCGACGCTCAAGTCCGCGAGCTCCTGGACCGAGAATCCCAGCTCCAGCGCCTGGGCGTACTCCCCGGTCAAGTCGATGGCGAAGACGCCGCGGTCGTCGGTGTTGAGCGTCAGGCGCACGCCGGCCTGGTAAAAGCGCCGCACGGGGTGGTCCTTGAGGCTTGCCACCGCCTTGGTGCGCACGTTGGAGGTGATGCCGATCTCGAGCGGGACCTTCCGGCGCACGACCTCGGCCAAAAGCGCGTCGTCCTCCATCAGATGCACGCCGTGGCCGATGCGGTCGACCTTTAACTCGAGGGCCGAGCGCAGGTTCTCGGTGCCGCTGGTCTCTCCGGCATGGCAGGTGGTGTGGATGCCCAGGCTCTTGGCCTCGGCGTAGTAGTCCGCGAACTCGCGCGTCGGATGCCGGGCCTCGTCGCCGGCCAAGTCCAGCGCCGCGACCGCGGGCTCCTTCAGGGAAAGCTTGGAATTGAAGTATTTTTTGAGGACCGAGAAGGCCCGGCTGTTTTCCCTGGGTCCGTGCGCGCGAAAAAGGCAGAGAATGACCGAGCTGCTGGTTCCGAAGTCCTTCAGGCCCCTCTTCAATCCGCGCAGGACGGCTTCGACCGACTCCTCGGAGCTCATGGACGGGGAGCGCAGAAGCTCGGGCGCGAAGCGGACCTCGACGTGGCGGATATTGTCCGCGGCCGAGTCCTCGACGAGCTCGTAGGCCGCGCGCTCCAGGGCCTGCGGGCGGCGCAAAAGAGGGCAGATGACGTCGAAGGCCTTGAGACACTCGCCCAATGACTGGCAAGAGGGCGATGTCTGCACAAACGGGATGAGTTCCTCGAGCGTGTTGGCGGGCAGTTTGGCGCCGGACTCCCGCCCCAGCTCTAAGATTGTTTGGGGGCGCAGCGCGCCGTCCAAGTGGCAGTGCAACTCGGCCTTGGGAAGCTTCTTTAAAACCTCGTTCATGCCTTTTTCTCCAAATACTTGCCCGCGATAAGCGCCAGCCGCTTGTCCGCAGCGGCCTTGACCTTGCGCGCATCGGTGACCAGAGCGCCGGCCAGGGCGTGCGGGCAGGCGCAGGAGCGCGCGCGCGCGGCCAGCGCCCCTGCGCAGGCCTGCAAAATCTTCTGCGCGTTCTGCGCGTTGGAGGACAGGGTCGCCATAACCTTGTCGCTGGTGACCTCATCGCCTTCCTTCCAGCAGTCATAGTCCGTCACCATGGCCATCAGGGAATAGCAGATCTCGGCCTCACGCGCGAGCTTGGCTTCTTGCGCCGCGGTCATGCCGATAATGTCGTAGCCTTGGCGGCGGTGATAGGCCGACTCGGCGCGGGTGGAGAACTGCGGGCCTTCCATGCAAACGTAGGTTCCGCCCCGGTGCAAATCGAGCCCCAAGCCTCCGGCCGTCTTGGCCAAAATCTCCGTCTGCGCGAAGCAGAAGGGATCCGCGAAAGCCACGTGCGCGACCACGCCGCCGCCGAAAAAGGTCGACGCCCGGCCCTTGGTCTCGTCCACGAGCTGGTCCGGAAAGACGAAACGCTTGGGCTCCAACTCCTCTTTGAGCGAGCCCACGGCCGCGACGCCGATGAGCCGCTCGACGCCCAAGGCCTTGAAGGCGTAGATGTTGGCGCGGTAGTTGATTTCAGACGGCAAAAAGACGTGGTCGCGGCCGTGCCGGGCCAAAAAGGCGCAGGAGACGCCGGACATCTTCCCCACGACGAGCGGGCCGGAGGGATCGCCGTAGGGCGTCTTGACCGCGATTTCTCGCGCGTCGATAAGGCCGGGCATGCGGTAGAGGCCGCTGCCGCCGATGAACCCCACCGCGGCCGTGGTTTTGGACGCCTTGGTGCGCGTCATGGAGCGAAGCCTCCCAGGGGTAAGAGTTCCCGCATCGCCGTCTCGAGCTTCTTGAAGTCGATGGGCTTTTGCACGAAGCGGGTCTTGGGGGTTTCCGGGATAATAGTCTTGATCTTTTCGTAGGGGTGGGCGGAGATGAAGATGACGGGAATCTCGGCCGTGCGCGGGTCGTCCTGCAGCGATTGGTAGACCGAGGAGCCGTAGGCGCCCGGCATCTGGATGTCCGTGATGATGAGATGCGGATGATGGTCGGAAGCCTTCTGGCGCAGATCGAATCCGTCCGTAGCGACGACGACCAAGTGGCTGCGGGAGGTGAGAAACTCCTCGAGCAGCACGGCGATGTCCGGGCTGTCCTCGCCGATTAAAATCTGCGCCCTCACGCCGCGTCGTCTCCGATTTCAGCCATGAGCTCGGGATAGACGGGGAAGCGGGCGCATAGGGCGCGGACTTCGCCCCGGATGGCCGAGAGCTTGGCGGGATTCTCCCGCGCGGCCACGGCCTCGTCGATAAACTGCGCGATGGCCTCCATTTCCTTCTCACCCATCCCGCGCGTGGTCACGGCCGGAGTGCCGAGGCGCACGCCAGAGGCGATAAAGGGTTTTTGCGGATCGTAGGGGATCGCGTTTTTGTTGACCGTGATGCCGGCCGCGTCCAGGGCCGCTTCGGCCTCCTTTCCGGTGACGCCCTTGGGGCGCAGGTCCAGCGAGAACAAGTGGCAGTCGGTGCCGCCCGCCACGATGCGAAAGCCCTTGTCTTTTAGGAGGCGTGCCAGGGCGCGGGCGTTGGCCAGGACGCGCGCCTGGTAGTCCTTGAACTCGGGCGTCAAGGCCTCGCCGAAGCAGACGGCCTTGGCCGCGACCGCATGCATCAGAGGGCCGCCCTGCGTGCCGGGGAAGTTGATTTTGTCGACGGCCGCGGCGTGCCTGGCCTTGCAGAGGATGAGGCCTCCGCGCGGGCCGCGCAGGGTCTTGTGCGTCGTGGTGGTGGTAAAATCCGTCAACGGCACCGGGGAGGGATAGAGCCCGGCGGCGACCAGGCCCGCGTAGTGGGCGATATCCGCCGCGAAATAGGCGCCCACCGAGTCCGCGATGGCTTTTAATCGGGCCCAATCAAAGACGCGGGAGTAGTTGGAAGCGCCGGCGAAAATCATCTTGGGCCTGTGCTCCTGCGCCGTGCGCTCGGCCTCGTCGTAGTCGATGAGTTCGGTTTCGCGCGAGACGTTGATGGGCGCGATTTTAAAGAACTTGCCGGAAAAATTGAGAGGGTGCCCATGGGAGAGGTGCCCGCCGTGGGCGAGGTTCAAGCCCATCACCGCGTCGCCGGGCGAGAGGACGGAAAGATAGACCGCGACGTTGGCCTGGGTGCCCGAGTGGGGCTGCACGTTGGCGTGCTCGGCGCCGAAAAGCGCCTTGGCGCGCTCGATGGCCAGGGTTTCCGCGACGTCCACGAACTCGCAGCCGCCGTAGTAGCGCTTGCCGGGGTAGCCCTCGGCGTACTTGTTGGTGAGCACCGAGCCCTGCGCCTCCATGACCGCGACGGAGGCGTAGTTCTCGGAGGCGATGAGCTCCAAATTCTCGGACTGGCGCCGGGCCTCGCGGGCGACGGCGCCGTAGACCTCGGGGTCCTGCGCCTTTAAGACCTTCAGCATGCGGCCTGCCCCGCCGCTTCCTTGACGGACGCGGCTGAAATGGCGCCCTCGCGCAAAACGCGCGGAGCGGCTTGGGTGGCGTCGACGACCGTGGACTCGGCGCCCGGCGCCGTCCCGGCCGCGACGACGTAGTCGACCAAGTCCTTGAACTGCTCCGCCACGGCCTCTCCGTCGGTCAAGGCGGGCGAGCCGGAGACATTCGCGCTGGTCTGCGCCCAGGGGACGTCCGAAAGCTCCAGGAGCTTGAGCAGCAGCGGATGATTGGGCACGCGCACGGCCACGGTCTGGTATTCGCCGAAGGTCAGGAGGCGCCCTTCTTTCGTGGGCCGCAGGACCAAAGTGAGCATGCCGGGCCAGAATTTTTTCGCCAGGACGTCGGCCAGCGGCGTCCACTCCACCCAGCGCTTGGCCGCCTCGGTGGACTTGATGAAGGAGGGCAGGGGCTTGGCCGAGGGACGGCCCTTGATCTGGTAGATGCGGCGCCCGGCGGCCTTGATGAGCGCGGTCGAGCCCAGGCCGTAGACGGTGTCCGTGGGAAAGGCCAGAATCTTGCACGACTTGGCCGCCTGGGCGAGCTCGGCGAGAGTTTCCGGCGGGGGCAATTCTCCGGCTTTAAGCCTGATGATGACGGCCATTGGCGCGCTCCTTTGCGGGATGGAACAGGACGACGAATTCGCCCAGGACCTCGCTTTTGCGCGAGAGGGCGTCCTTGACGTCCTGAAGGCTTCCCGAAATCCACTCCTCGTAGACCTTTGAGATTTCCCGGGCCGCGCAGGCGGAGGCATTCGGCCCGAACACCTCCGAGGCTTCGGAGAGGAGTTCGGCGACGCGGAAAGGGGATTCATAGACGACCACGGTTTTGTCCAGCGCCGCGGCTTGGGAGAGCATTTTTTTGCGTTTTCCGGATGAGCGCGGCAAGAATCCCAAAAAGATGAAAGAATCCGCGGGTAGGCCCGAGCCCGCCAAGGCGGCGGTGAGGGCGCTGGGGCCGGGCAGGGCCGTGACCGCCAGTCCTTCCTGCCGGGCGCGGCTGACGATGGACAAGCCCGGGTCGGAGATGGCGGGCGAACCCGCGTCCGAGACCAAAGCGAGGGACGCGCCGCCCTTTAAGCGCTCAAGCATCTTTTCCAAACAGCGCGGGTCGTGCTCGTCATAGCGCACGAGCTCCTTGGCGATGCCGAAGTGGGTCATGAGGGCGCGGGTGCGGCGGGTGTCCTCGCAGTAGACCGCATCGGCGGATTTTAGGGCCGCCAGCGCGCGCGCCGTCATGTCTTCAAGGTTCCCGATGGGCGTGGGCACCAGGGACAGCATTAGTGCGTGGGGCGGCGCGCCTCGGGCTTTTCCGCCGGATCCGCCGCGGCGTGATCCGCCCCGTGCTCCGGGGCTTCCGATTCGAGGCTCAGGAAAATTTCCACGATCTTGGGGTCGAACTGGGTTCCGGCGCCCCGGCGCAGCTCCCCGACCGCGACCTCGCGCGGCAGGGCCTTGCGGTAGGGCCTGTCCGAGGTCATCGCGTCCCAGGCGTCGATGATGGCCACGATGCGCGCGCCAAGAGGGATGTCCTCGCCTTTCAGGCCCTCCGGGTAGCCCTGGCCGTTGTACCACTCCTGGTGGTGGAGCACCATCTGCGCCACGGGGCCCAGGAACTTGACCGGCGAGAGGATTTGGTGGCCGATGATGGGGTGCTTCTTCATGACCTCGTATTCCTCGGCGGTGAGCTTGCCGGGCTTGAGCAAAATGGCCTCGTCGATGCCGATCTTCCCGATGTCGTGCAGCAGCGCCGCGTACTCGACGTAGCGGATCATGGGCGTGGGCAGGCCCAACTCCTGGGCCAGGCGCCGCGCGACGCCGCTGGCGCGCTCGGAGTGCTCGTGCGTGTAGGCGTCCTTGGAGTCGACCGCCCGGGCCAGGGTGCGGACCATCTCCAGGTAGAAGGTCTCCAGGCTGTCGAACAAATCGATGTTGTGCAGCATGACCGCGGCCTCGCCGGCCAAGAGGGTCAGGAACTTCACGTTGTAGTCGCTGAAAGGCTTGTGCCCTTCCTTGGAGTTGAGGTTCAAGACGCCCACGGGCTTGGATTTGACCAGGAGCGGCATGGACAAGAAGGGCTCGCTGTCCGTGCCCTTGACGTAGCGCGGGTCGTTCTTCGGGTCCTCGATGAAGATGGGCTGGCCGGTGACGAAGGCTTTGCCCGCCACGCCCTCGCCGGGCTTGAGCGAGAGCGCCCGGGTCCATTCGCGCGCGGGATTTTTGGCCGCGACGGTCTTCAGGCACCCTTCCTTCTCGTCCCAGAGCATGATGGTGCCGCGGCCGCAGCCCATGAGCTGGCAGGCGTTGTCCAGCACCGCCTGGCCGAACTCCTCCTTGGAGACGGTGCCCGATCGGGCGATGCCTTTTTGCTGGAGGGACAGGAGGCTCGAAAGCAGGAGGTCCAGCTTCTCCGAATCGGGCTCGGGCGCGGCCCAGGCCTGGCTTTTCTTGAGCGCGGAAATACGGCCAATCGCCCAGGCCAAGACGGCGGCCAGAACCAAGCAAAGACTGCCGGCGATGATAAGGGATAGCTGCATTCGAGAGTCCGTTCTTGCGAGAACGACCGTCCTAGATTAGCAAATTTTGGCCCGTCAGCCGATGAGCCGGACTTTGTAGCCGCGGGCCTGCAGATCCGCGGACAAGACGTCGCGATGGTCGCCCTGGAACTCGAGGACCCCGTCCTTGATGGTTCCGCCGCAGCCCAGGCGGCGCTTGAGCTCGGAAAGCAGATGATCCTTGATCGTCGGATGCATGATGAGCCGCTCGAGGCGCGTGACGCCGCTGCCCTTGGCGCCGCGCCTAAATGAAAGCCGCACGGGCTCGGGCTGCCGGGGCGTGCCCTTCTTGCCCCAGTCCGGATCGGTCGAATAGACGATGCGGTCGCCCATGGCGCGGCGCTTAGCGCGGCGCGGCCGGCGTGTTCGGGGTTTGTCCCGATGCGGCCCGGGTCGAGGCCTTCACGCTCGGAGGCGAAACGGCTGCGGCCGAGGAGGCGGAGACTTGATCCTGCGCGTAGGCCCGCAGCGAGGGGTCCGCGTCGTTCTGCGCGGCCCAAAGCGCCAGCGTCCTAAAGTCCGCGGGATTCGCGATTTCCTTGAGTTCAATGAGGGCGCCTCGCCGCGCCGCCGGATCGGGATTGGTTTTTAAATCCTCCTCGAGGAGAGGAACGGCTTTCGGGCTGCGCGAGGCGAAGATCGCGCCCAGCAGATAAAGCTTGGTTTCGGCGTCGGCCGTCTTTTCGCGTTTTTGAATCAGTGCGGCGACCTGCGCGTCGTCGGAGCACAGCCCGACCTTGAGCGCCAGAAAATGGCGCACGTCGGCGGGCTCCCCGGAATCCAGGACCAATTTGAGCATCGCGGCGCGGGTCGGCAGCAAGTCCGCGGCGGCGACATCGGCGGAAAGCCCCTGATGGGCCGCGTTCCGGCGGTTCTGCCGGCCGGATGCGGCCCAGTCGGCGAAAAGCGGCAGGGCCTTGGGCCAGAAGCGCGCGGCCAGGATGCGGGCCACGTCCGGCGCGGCCAGCGCCTGCTTTTTGACCAGCGTGAAGGCGTCATCGCCTTCCCACGCGGCCAGGGCGTCCAGGGCCTCGTACTGGGTCCACCAGGCGTCTCGTTGGCCGGAAAAAGGCGTGTTCGCCGCCGACTTGATGGCGAATTTCTGCTCAGCCAGCTCTTTGATGAGGGGCAAGGCCTTGGGGTCGCGCAGGCGGAGTTCGGCCAGGATGGCGAAGAATTGGGTTTTGGGATCGGGTTGGGACAGGTAGTCGCGCAAAAGAGGCGCAAAGGCGTAGTCGTCCGGGCTGATTCGGTTGATGGCGGCGACGGCCGCGGCGCGAGTCTCCTTTTGGGGGTAGCGGGCGAAGAGATCGAAAAGATCGTCAAGGTCGCGGGCCGATTGAGGTTTCGTCTGGGAAATTTCGGACAGAATTCGGAATTGGTCGGCGCGGTCGGTGCTGGAGACGAAATCGTCGTGGAGCTGCCACAGGCTTTCGTTCGCCGTGGCGGCGGATTGCGCCCGGGCTTGAAGGAGAGCGATGCTGAGAATGGCGGCGACAATCATGAGAGCCTCCCGCGTCCTAAAATAACCTCCAGCGACGCCCGCAGCTGGCAGTTCCGAAATCCCAGGGCGTCGATGACGGTGAGGGGGGCGGGCGCCAACTCCTTGTCCCAGGGGTTGCGGATGAGGCAGATCGCGGTTTTGCGGGGCGCGATTCGGCGCAGGAGAGAAAGCGTTTCGCGCTGCCCGGCAAAGCGCATCGCCTCGAAACAGAAAAAAATGACGATCGGGGCCGCGGAAATTTTATTTCTCAGTCGCGCCAGTGCCGCGGGATCTTTGGAGACGACCGGCGCCCCGGTCAGGGTAAAAGGCGTCCGCCGCAGCAGGCGCTTGAGGAAGGCGGCCGGGCCCTCCGGGCCGTTTTCCAGGCAGAACAACTCGACGATCTCGTTGAAGCCGGGGAGAATCAGAAGCGGCGGGCCGTCCGCGGCCTTGAGCGGGAGCTTGAGCGCCCCCCGCCGAACGACGGAGACGGCCCGCCGTGCGATGCGCAGATCCAAATCCAGGTCCGCCGCTTTGGCCCGGACGCGGGATGCTGCGCGCGGCGGCCGGGCCAAGACTTCAATACGATCCATGGACGCTTCGGCGGCCTGCCGCGCGGCGGGCTCGCCCAGAGCTTCTTCCAGCGCTTCGGCCGCTTGGATCTGAACGTCCTGGTTGTGGGATACGATGAAGAGATCGTGGCCGGCCTTGAGCGCGTCCTGGGCCGCCTGCGGCACGGTGCGCTTGGTCGTGGCGCCCGCCATGCCCAAATCGTCCGAGATGATGACGCCGGAGTAGTCCATCTGTTCGCGCAGAAGCCCGCGGATGACGGGTTCGGAGAAGGTCGCTGGCTGGGAATCCAAGGCCGGCATGACGACGTGCGAACTCATGACGCAGGAGACCCCCGCGCGCATTGCGGCTTTAAAAGGTTTTAAATCCCGCTCAATTTGCGCGCGGGGGGAGCGGATGACGGGCAGGGCGTAGTGGGCGTCCTTGCGAGCGGCGCCCTTGCCCGGAAAATGTTTGGCGCAGGCCCAGACGCCGTTGCCCTGCAGCCCTTCGACGAAAGCGGCGCCCATTTTCGCGCAGAGCGCGGCGTCTTGGCCGAAGGAGCGGATGAGGATGCCTGGGTTGTACTTGGGCCCGAGCACGTCGAGCACGGGAGCGAGGTTGAGCGTGACGCCGAGCGTCCGCAGTTCTTTGGCCATGCGGCGGCCGACCGCGCGGGCCAGAGCGGGATCTCCGGTGCGCCCCAGGGCGGCGTTGCCGGGGAAGGCCGTAAGGCCCTTCTTGAAGCGCACGACCCAGCCGCCCTCGTGATCCACGGAAACGACGAGCCGCCGGCCCAGGCGCTGCTGGAGATCTTCAACCAGCGCGCGCACCTGCGCGGCGCTTTCGATGTTGCGCGAAAGAAGCAGGATCCCGGCGGGCTTGGTCTTGCGCAGATGCGCCAGCATCGGCCGGTCCGCCTTCCGGCCGTAGACCCCCAGGATGAGCGGCAGGACCCTCAAGGGCTATCCCTTTTTGGCGGCGTCGATCTTCTGGATGATATTCTGAAAATAGTCCAGCGGATAGGCGCCGAAGACGGGCACGCCGTTGACGAGGAATCCGGGAGTTCCCTGGAACCCGAGCTTTTTGAATTCCGCGGTGTTGTCGCCGATGAGTTTGGCGACCTCGGGGCCGGCGACGTCCTTCTCGAGGCGCGTCATGTCCACGCCCAGGCTCTGCGCGACTTGCTTGCAGAACGCCTCGCCCTGGCTGTCCAGCTGCGTCTGGTCCGCGAAAATCTTGTCATAGTACTTCCAGGCTTTTTCCTTGGACTGCAGGGAGATGGCCTCGAAGTATTTCGCGGAGATGAGCGCGTAAGGGTGGATGTCCACCAGGGGCATCACCTTAAAGACGAAGCGCATGTTTTTTCCGTACTGCCGGCGCAGGGCCTGGACGGTAGGCAGCGCCCGGGCGCAGTAGGGGCATTGGAAGTCGGCGTATTCAACGAGCGTGTATTTGGCGCGCTTGCTTCCGCGGACGAGGTCGTTGGGGCCGATATCCGCTTTCAAGGGATGCGCGATGGCCTCCGCGATCCGCTTCTGGTCTTCCTCCGCTTGGTTCTTCGCCTGCCGCTCCTGATCCTCCTGGGCCGCCTGCTTCACGATGGAAAAGAATTTTTCCTTGTTTTGGCTGAGCACGTCGAGCACGATGTCGGGGTTGGCTTCCAGTACGGCCTTAATCTGCGCGGCGGTTGGCGCTGGGTTCGAATCGGATTTCGCGTTTACGGCCGGTGCGAACAGGGCCAGGGCGGCTGCGGCGACGGCGAATTTTTTCATGAGTTTCTCCTTAAAAGGCCTGCGTCAGGCCGCTGCAGGCGGTTGAAGTATGGCTCGCGCGTGTATCGTTTTCATGTCTTCTTGCCTGATGCCTTCGACATGAGCTTGAGAATATCATTTTCCAGGTCCGTCGGATCGATTGGGCCGACGTAGTGCCGGGCGATTTTCCCATCGGGCCCGATGAGGAAGCTGTCCGGCAGCTCGTAGACATGGTAGGCGTCGGCCGTCTCCGGATCGCAGAGGAGCACGGGATAAGTGATGGGGGAACCGGCCAGAAAGGGCAGCACCGCGGTCTTGCCGCCTTCGTCGACCGAGACGCCGAGGATGGTGAATCCCGCGCCGCGGTAGCGCTGGTAGACCGACTCGAGCGCCGGGATTTCCTCCCGGCAGGCGGGGCACCACGTGGCCCAGAAATTCACGAGGACGGGGCGGCCCTTGAATTGAGAGAGGGAGACCGTCTGACCGGCCGTGTCGGCGAGTTCAAAGGCCGGAGCCGCGGCCGACAGCGGCCCGCGCGCGCGCAGACGAATCCAGAAAAAACCGGCCGCGAGCGCGGCGGCGCAAAGGGCGATGAATATTTTTTTCTGGCTCATCGGTCGACCGGCTTAGAGGGAAACGAAACCCCCGCCCCGTCCTCCCATTATATATTAAGGGAGGAACGGAGCGGGGGCGTTTTGGGGTGCTAGCACCCGCAGGGGGTCTTGGGTCCCATGGTCTTATGCCTCCTTGTTACGAGCTTGTGCTGCTCTAAAAGCGACGCCGCGGCGCGTCCGACTCGCGCGAAAATAGAGGGGTCTCTCTGCGTGCGGGCGAGCATGACCGCGCCCTCGTAAAGCGAAACGACGGATTCGGCCGCGGACCGGGGATCGAGCGAGCGCCCGAAAAAACCTTCCTTTTGGGCCTCGGCGAGGCGTTCGGCCACGCGTCTGGACCACTCCTTGAAGAAAAGCCCCGCTTTTTGCCGGAAGGCGTCGTTGACGTCGGACATCTCCAGCGCGATGTTGGCTACGAAGCAGCCGGCCTTGCAGCCGTTGGAGCGGAAGAGCTTGGCGGCGTTCTCGAACATCTTTTCGACCGCGGAAACGGGGTCCAGGCAGTCGCACAAAGGGGAAACGCGCCGCTTCTGGTAGTCGGAAATCTTGGCGTCCAGGACGGCCAGCCCCAAGTCTTCCTTGGACTTGTAGTAGTGGAATAAATTGGCCTTGGACATGCCGCAGGACTCCGCGATCTCGTCCATCGAGGTGCGGTGGTAGCCGCGCAGGTGGATGATGTGCTCCGCCTCGGCCAAAAGGCGCTCGCGCGCCGCGGGATCCGCTTTTCTGCCCATTTGATTTATCAACCAGTCGGTCAATTAATTTTACACCAAAGCCGGGCCCCTGTCAAGGGTCGTTCGAGGCGGAGGCTAAAAGTAGCGAACGAGGTCCAGTGACGTCTCGCGCGACAGGCCGTAGCGTTGGGCGCGCAGTTGAAGGGACCAGCGCTCGGAGAGATCGAGCGCCGCGCCCGCGCGCAGGCGCACCTCTCCGCCCAAGTTTCCCAGGACGTAGCGCCAATAGGAGGCATCGGCCCAAAGCCGCCAACGGCTTTGGGGTTCGATGAGGAGTCCGCCCGAGACGCCGGGCCCCAGGCGGCTGTCGTCCTTGAATGCGGCGCCCGCGCCGCCGTCTAGTTCGCCTAGGGCGTAGAGCACGGCGGGGAGGCGGAAAATTCGAAGCGCGGCGCCGCTGCCCACGGTCGCCCCGAAATATTGGGAGGCCCAGGGCGCTTTGCCCAGCTCCTCGGCTTGGCGCAGTCCGGCCGAGACTTCCCAGGAGGGCTTGCGGATCCACGCATCGAGCGGCGACAGGGACAGGATGTGGATGAGTTCCAGAGAGTTGATATAGGTTCGGTTCGACTTATCCTCATGACGGACGTCCAAGCCGAACATCTCCAAGGCGCTCCACGAGGCGTAGCCCCGCGGCGGATCGAGCGGGTCGTGCAGCGCGGGCCGTACCGAAAAATCCTCGAAGCCGCGGCCGTTTAAAAAGCCGTAGCCGAGGTTCAAGCGTCCGCTCAAGTGCCCGCTCTCCGGAGGGGCGGGCGGCGGCACGGGGTTTTGGGGCGCGACCACGCCGGTCTTCGCCAGGGCGACGTAAATCCGGTGCTGGCGATCTAAAAGCGCCGGCGCGGCGTCTTTTTGGTAGTCGATGAGGTATTCCAGGTATTCGCTGGCGGAGCTCAGCGTCCGAGCCTGGTCCTTTTCGGAAAGCGTGGCCAAGGCGCTCCAGCC